>JBJFDE010000290.1:0-5726 GCA_051889855.1 Candidatus Cryptobacteroides sp.
ATTCAGGACTCGGGATGAACTTGTCTGTAAGAACGGGCTTGTTCGAAAGCCTTATACAGAAAACATATAATTTGACAAAAATCAACCTGGGAATTAACTATGCATTCTGAAATAAACATACAAAGGAAGAAATGCCGGGAGCACATATTCTATCTTTTCAATCTGATCACACAATTCTTACCCATTCTGGGAACCTTGACACTCTTCACACTCCCGGCGTTGGTACATGGCTGCTCGTCTGTTCCCCCGACAGGGGAACGGACACCGGCCATAAGCTTGCAGCTTCAATCTGCATCAGGGCTTGACCAGGAAGGCAACTGCCTTGATGTATTCGTATTCAACGACGACAAGCTATGCCGTCTTGATGCATATCAGAGATTCGAGAACTGGAAAAGCGGCGTACATGAAATCGCCTCATGCTCAGGAGAAAAGATACTGTTTGCCATTGCAAACAGCAAGTTCGGAAGATTCAGCTGGTCACAGGTAAACTCTTTGTATGGGATGGAAAACATCACGGTACGACTTGAAGATGAAATGCCGGACAATCCTGTCATGAGCGGAATATCTAAAATAAGAGCCGGGGATAAAAGCGGAGCAAAACTGATTCTCAAACCTTTGCGAAGCATAATTGAAATCAGGTCAGTACGCTGCGATTTCAAGAATCTTCCGTATGAAGGAGAACGGATTACAGATGCGAGGGCATATCTGACCAATGTAAATGCAGAATGTTCCGTCACGGCATCAGGAGCAGTTTCACCTGTCAGGATAATCAATGTCGGAAGTCTTGATCCTCAGGCTGTTGAAGGATTCAGAAACAGGGAAAGCATCCTGTATGAATTCAAGAATGAAATAGGGAAAACTGAAGTGAAGGAAAATATCAGGTTTGCCTGCTATCCAAGTTCAGCGGCAGAAGAAAGCCCCGGCTCCCCTTTCACACGTCTGGTCCTGGAAGGAAAAATCAGCGGAAACACATA
Organism: Candidatus Cryptobacteroides sp.; assembly: GCA_051889855.1. Classification (GTDB taxonomy): domain Bacteria; phylum Bacteroidota; class Bacteroidia; order Bacteroidales; family UBA932; genus Cryptobacteroides. Next base: position 975 of record JBJFDE010000290.1, read on the forward strand.
TTATTGGGCTTTTCCTGTCAATGTTGAATCTGAGAATGAGAAAGGAATCCTTCGGAACTGTCATTACATATTCGACCTTGACATCAGAAGGAAAGGGACAGCAAGTGCGGATATTGACATCAGTGCAGAAGATGTTTCAGTAAATATGGAGGTAGAACAATGGAAAGAAAAAGACATATACGATATATTGTTCTGACTATGATGGCAATGCTGTTCTTCGTGAATGCATGCACACTGAATGATGCGGCGGAGAATGGGTCCGACCCGAAGCAGGAAGTCACAATAAAACTGTCCGGAGGAGGATTCTTATGCAAATCCACCGACCCGGATGAATTCAGAGTCACTGATATCAGTCTGATGGTCTTCGACGAATATGGAAGCATTGAAGAATACAGGTGGCTTGATTCAAGGGTGCAGGATCTATCAGAAGGAATTAAGCTCAGATTGGCCACAGGAAAGCGATACAGTTTCTATGGGTGCGTAAACTTCGGATACAAGGTATATGCAGACAATGTCGAGGAACTGGATGAGGTCAGGTTTCACATGGCCCACCCTGACGAATTCTGGAACGGCATCCCGATGTGCATTATGGAAAAAGACATTTTGATTGAAAAAGACTGTGGTTCAATTGTGTTGGAGATCAAAAGACTGATGTCCAAAATCAGTCTGAGCATTGACCGCAGCAGACTGGACAGCGATGTCAGGATGAATGTGATAGGAGCACGTATAGGGAACTGTCCGAAAGTAGTGACTGTTTTCTCAGACAGCAGGATAGTCAGCCACAGTGAATGCTTCACAGCAGGATATTACAAAAATGAATTTGAGACTGACCAGATGAACATATCAGACCGGCACGGAATAAGCGGTGAAGTTTCTCTTTATATGCTGGAGAACATGCAGGGGAAATTGACAGATACGGACCAGCAGAGAGAATTTGATGAAGGAGACATCCGCGCCGGTATATGTTCATACATAGAGCTTGACATCGAATATCTTTCCTCCAGTACTGCCAGCTGGAGCAGTCCTCTCAGATACAGGTTCTATCTCGGTGAAGATGCAAAAGACTTGAATGTAGAACGCAACTGTCACTATCACATGAGGATATGCCCCGACAAAGACGGGCTTTCGAAAGACGGATGGAGCATAGACAAGAGCGGCCTGTGCAAATTCATTCAGGAAATCAGACTGTCACAAACCGAGCTGTCATTCGAATATGAAGGGCAGACTTACCTCCTTGAGAGCAGCATTCTGCCACAGGACGCGACATTTCAGATTCCGATATGGGAGAGCAGTAATGTCAAGGTAGCAAAGGTATCTGATACAGGGATGGTTACGGCGGCTGGAGAAGGCAAATGCACAATCACCTGCATAAGTCAGGACGGAGCAGGAGCAAAGGCAAGTTGTGAAGTCAGGTGTGAATTCAAGGAGTCATGGATTAAACTGTATCCAGGACCTATAATCAGCGGGAATGTTGGGGACAGGATACATGTTTGGTGTGAGTTCTTCCCTCCTACTGCACCATTCGATCTTGGATATGAAGAACTCGAGCACGACAGAGCCCGGGGAATCTATGACTATGAGGTTGATGAAGATGAACACGGAGTAACCCTGATCTTGAGAAAGCCGGGCAGCGGCCTGCTCTATATGTCAGCAGGCTATCCTATCAATGACAGCGTGATGGCTACCGTCATAGTAAATCAAATGTAGCGGGCGGTGTAAGATTCCTTGCAGTCCTTAAGATTCTCGGGCGTTCCTTCATACACAAGATGACCGCCCTTGTCTCCAGCCTCCGGACCAAGGTCGATGACCCAGTCTGCCGCACGTATCACATCTGCGTTATGCTCCACAACTACGATGCTGTGTCCTTTCGAAAGAAGGGCATCGAATGACTTGAGCAGTTTTTCCACATCGTAGAAATGCAATCCTGTAGTGGGTTCATCAAAAAGGAAAAGAATCCTTTGAGCCTTGCCTTTGGATATCTGGTCATTCATTGAAAGGAAATAGGCCAGCTTAACACGCTGACTCTCGCCTCCCGACAGGGTGCTGCTGCTCTGTCCGAGCTGGATATATGAAAGTCCTACATCCATCAGAGGCTGAAGCCTTTCTGCAATTCTCCGGGCGACAGGTTCAGACTGAGAGCCGAAGAATTCAATGGCCTGGTCAACCCTCATGTTGAGAATGTCATCAATGTTCTTACCCTTATATTTGACTTCAAGGATGTCCGGCTTGAATCTTTTGCCGCCGCAGGCCTCACAAACCATGGTTACATCGGCCATGAACTGCATGCCGATGCGCACGAAACCCTCACCCTGACATTCGGGGCACCTTCCCCCATCCATGTTGAATGAGAAATGTGAAGGTGTATATCCGTTTATCTTAGCATATTGCTGGTCTGACAAGAGTTTGCGGATATCGTCATATATTTTCAAATAAGTCACCGCATTGGAACGGGAACTCTTGCCTATAGGATTCTGATCCACATATTCCACCTGCGTGATTCTGTCAACGTTTCCGGACAAGCCTCTGAAAGTGCCCGGGGCAGAGCCGGTATGGTTCAGATATCTGTAAACGGCAGGATAAAGGATATCACCTACCAGGGAAGACTTTCCGCTTCCGCTGACTCCGGTGACAACCGTCAGCACACCCAAAGGAAACTTCACATCAATATCCTTGAGGTTATGCTCCATCGCTCCGTCAACCCCGATATAATAACTCCATGAACGCTTTTCTCTGACATAACGAGATCGTATGCCATCCAGATATTGCAGGGTAAGTGATTTTCCGACAATATCTTCAGGCATTTTTTCACCGAGCTTGCCAGTGAAGATGACCTCTCCGCCATGGATACCAGCCTTTGGTCCGATGTCAATCAACAGGTCTGCAGCTCGCATGATTTCCTCATCATGTTCAACCACGACAACAGTGTTGCCGATGTCCCTGAGCTGTTTCAGAACAGATATAAGCCGTTCTGTATCACGAGGATGTAATCCGATACTCGGTTCATCCAGGATATAGAGGGAACCTACGAGAGAACTTCCCAGCGCTGTCACCAGATTGATTCTCTGACTTTCTCCACCTGACAAAGAGTTGGATGTCCTGTCGAGAGTGAGGTAACCCAGACCAACATCTTCAATATATTTAAGACGGGAGACAATCTCCTGGATTGCCTTGTCTGCAATGAGATGTTCCGTTTCATCAAGGCTTATATGCATCAGGAAGTCCTTCAACTGGCTCACATTCATCTTGAGCAGTTCATGGATATTCTTTCCCCCCACCTTCACGTACATAGCTTCCCTGCGTAGCCTGCTGCCACCACAATCATGGCATACGGTTTTGCCGGAATAACGGCTGAGCATATATTTATACTGAACCTTATACCGGTTGGACTCAACCCATTTGAAGAATTCATCCAATCCGATTATGGAATCCTCCTCTGTTTCAGCCCTGCATCCTTTCCAGAGCATTTCCCTGACCTGAGGAGAAAGATTGCAATATGGCTCGAAAATCGGGATTCCATATCTGTCAGCATTTCTTACAAGCTGGTCCCTGAACCACCCCATCTTATCACCTTTCCAGCATGCAATTGCTCCCTCATACAGATTCTTGCTCTTGTCCGGGACCACAAGGTCCTCGCTGATACCAATTATCTGTCCCAGTCCTCCACAAGTCTGGCATGCTCCAAGAGGGCTGTTGAAACTGAACATATATTCATCAGGTTTCGAGAACTGCATTCCGTCAGCCTCGAACCGGTTGATGAACTGCTTGCTTGCAGGACCTTCATCCGTATCCTTGTATATGATTACAGTTCCATTTCCTTTGTCGAATGCTGATTCCACTGAGGAATGAAGACGAGTCATCAAATCGTCATCCGGTTCCTGGGGAAGTTTGATCCTGTCCACCAGAAGGGAAAGACCGCCGGGATAATCGCCGTCCATCTGCATGACCTGTTCAATCCTGAGGACCTGCCCGTCAGAGAACAGTCTTGAATAACCCTCTTCCTTCAATGAGAGCATGAGTTCTACTTTATCCTGCCGTTTGTCCCAGCCGAGGTCTGCCAGCACATAGGCTGATGAGGCTCCGGCTTCAAGCATGAAACTTATCACATCGCCGGCAGTGCTGCATTTGACTTCTTCACCAGTGATTGGGGAATATGTCCGTCCTATCCGGGCGAAGATCATCCTCAGGTAATCATATATCTCAGTACTTGTAGCAATCGTGGAACGCGGGTTGCGGGTATTTACTTTCTGCTCTATGGCTATTGCAGGAGGGATGCCTTCAATAAGGTCCACGTCAGGTTTAGACATCCTTCCAAGAAACTGCCTGGCGTAAGAAGAAAGACTTTCGGCAAAACGCCTCTGCCCTTCTGCAAACAAGGTATCGAAAGCAAGTGAAGATTTTCCGGAACCGGAAATGCCTGTTATTACAACAAACTGTCCTCTTGGAATCTCCACCGTAATATTCTTGAGGTTGTTTACACGTGCACCCCGTACTGTTATATTTCCTATTTCCGCCATATCAAATACCATAAAGGAAAGAACGCAAATATAGCAATTTCCCATCAAAAGCCGGGTAGGAACAGGCTACAGATGATAAAAAATGCAAATATTTCGAATTTTTTGTCGAAAAAATTTGGAGATATAAAAAAAATGCGTACCTTTGCATCCGCGTTCGAGAAACAAGCGAAACACTGAACAAAATGGTGCGGTAGTTCAGCTGGTTAGAATACCGGCCTGTCACGCCGGGGGTCGCGGG
>JBJFDE010000291.1:0-1614 GCA_051889855.1 Candidatus Cryptobacteroides sp.
ATATGAATATGGTGATACTGCCCTCGAAGGATATTTCGGTGAGGGAACTGTAGTCGGAGGAAACGATAACACCTGCGCGAATTACGCTCTTAAACAATTGACTTCAAGTCAATTGAATGAGTCTATGATAATAGTGGTCATAAATTCTGCAAGATATGCAGGAACATGCTGGATGTATTATCCGGGAAGCGAAAACAAGGGTTATGGCAGCGGCCTGTCAATAGCATATTTCCCTAAGGGTGAAAATCCTGACGTTTTCGCACAGTTGCTCCATCACGAGGCCTGCGGACATGGATTTGCCAAGCTCGATGATGAATATGCATATCAAGCCATGGGAGCAGTGCCTTCGCAAGAAAGAGAAGACTGCATCAAGCGTCAGACCGAATGGGGCTGGTCAAAGAACATAGACTTTACCAGCGACCTTGCCACAATCCGTTGGAACAGGTTCATCAGCGACGAAAGGTATGCGAATGACGGACTTGGCGCATTTGAAGGTGCAATGACTTATTGGACAGGAGTTTACAGACCGACAAACAACAGCATCATGCGCCATAATACTGACGGATTCAATGCTCCTTCCCGCGAGGCGATATATTACAGGATACATAAGCTCGCATACGGGGACGAATGGCAGTATGACTATGAAGAATTTGTAGCCTGGGATGCAATAAACCGTAAGAAAGCCTCTTCAGCTTATCAGGAGGGTGGATTCGTCGTTGAATCTCCTATCCTCGATCCACCTGTAATTGTCCCTTATTCATGGAAAGAGGCGTTTAATATGGAATAATCATTTTCCGGACATAGGAATATGTCGTGATTGCTTGAATGCGCGGACGTGCTCCCGGAGCCGTCCGCGTTCTTTTTCAGGCAGCGCCCAGAGAATGAATCTTTCAAAGATATATTCCTCCGCCTGCCTGGTCGGATGGCACATGTCTTCCGCGTAAAAACGATAGTCCCTCAGTTCATCCATCATTATCTCGTAGCTTGGAAAATAGTCCCGTCCCTCACCAAGGACATCCTGGATTCCCAGCAGAAGGGTAGACTTGCTGAGCTGATTGCCGTGGGCTCCGTCAGCAAGATGCCTGATCGGGCTGATAGTGAAGATAAACTCCTTCGGGGTAATTCCTTCGCCATTGCAAATCCTTATCATATCATTCAGACAATCAACCGTTTGAGCTACGGAAAGCCTCTCTCTTGAGAACTCTCCTCCGGGACGCTTGAGACAGTTTGATACAATTTTCCCGCTTTCAATATGTCTGTAGCACCAGCTTGTTCCCAGGGTAATGATAACTTTGTTGCACTGCTTGAAAAAGTCTGCTGACCTGTCCAGAGCATCGTTTGCATTGCTGAGAAATTCCTCACCTGTCTTCCTTGCAAAGGATGTATGATGGCTGAAGGAACAAATAAGCTCCGAACCGGCACCCATCTGAACACAATCTTCAGATATGAAATGCTCTCCGGATGCCATTCTCCGGACACTTCCAATTATCGATTCCGGATTGTAAAGTGTTCCGAAAGGATTTACAAGGACATCGAATCCATAGTCTTTCATCCGTTTGCCGATATTTTCGGCGAAACAACTTCCAAGCAGTAGTATTCTGTCAGTGTATTAAA
>JBJFDE010000292.1:0-1612 GCA_051889855.1 Candidatus Cryptobacteroides sp.
GATGGACTTGCATCAGCTGGTCTCTGAAGACGTAAGCCTCGTAGTCTGGGAGGCAATGGCATCACTATCCCCTAAATGCCGTCAGGTATTTGAAATGTCCCGTAATGATGGAATGAAGAATTCTGAAATTGCTCAAAGAATGGGATTGTCACAGAAATCAGTGGAAGGATATATCACAAAAAGTCTGAAACAAATCAGGATCGCGGCCAAGAAACATCTCATCCTACTGATTTTCTTCGGGATACCCTGGTAAATGATTTTATTTGATGTTGAGGATGCTCTTTTTTTAAGGGTATCCTTTATTTTTTGTGTCTATACTGATAAAAGCCAAACATTGCGCAAAATGGACAACCACATTAACCTTTTCCTCAGATCATTCAAGAATGAATTGACGGAAACAGAAATAAAGGAACTGGCAAAATTGCTGGAAGACAGCGACCTTGCAAAAAAATATGAAAATTATAAGAGAATCTGGAAGCATGCCATAGCAAAAGGAGAAACAATCAATCCGGATTCTGAAAGGGCTTGGGTATATCTCTCCGCAAAAATCGATGACTCTGAGAAGCGGAAACGCCGCTTCAAGAGATCTGTTGTCTTAGCTGCAACCATATCAGGCATAGCTGCCGCTTTGGTTCTGTTCTTCATTTTCAATACATCAGTACCTACTCAAATCAATAAGGATATGCTGGCAGACGCAGCCTCTGCAGAATGGGCTGTCTCGGCATCAGACAAGATCATTATCAGGACGGCATCGGACCATTATTATTCAATAGCATCGAAACAGGCTGAAATAGCCGTCATGGATGATGGACGCATTTCAATTAATTCTGTGCAGCTTGACAACGTGTCCGCCCACGGTCTAAACAGAGTCAGGATTCCAAGGGGCAAAATGGCGAATCTGAGTTTGCCTGACGGCACGAGAATATGTCTTAACTCCAACTCGGACATCACGTTCCCGTCTGAATTCACGTCACCGAATAGAATGGTATATCTTTCCGGTGAGGCTTATTTTTCAGTCGCCAGAGATGAACAGAGACCATTCTCCGTATTGTCAGACATGATGGAGGTTTCCGTGCTTGGAACAGAGTTCAACTTTGCTGCATCCGGCATCTCGGCTGTCGTCACCCTCGTCTCCGGGAAAGTCCAGGTGGAAACTGACATGGCACAAACATGCGTGCTGTCTCCAAATCAGCAGGTGACATTTGAGAATGGCAGACTGGATGATGTAAAGGATGTGGATGTGGAATCAATAATATGCTGGACGACGCATAAGATTATCTGCAAAGACCAAAACATATCGGATGTCTTCGAAAAACTCGCACAATACTTCGATACTGATTTCATCTTCAATGAACCTTTGGATGACATTTTCATCAGTGGAAAGCTTGACTTGACAGATAATCTTGACAGTGTGCTTGAGTCAATCGAGTTCGTAGCCCCGGTACACTTTACCGAAAGCAACAAAGGCATAATTGTCTCACGAAATATTGATTGAATTGAATAAAAAATATAGCTAATAATCAATCACTAAATTTTACCATCATGACAACTTACATCAGACCTGAGATTTCCGAAATGGAAATCATAGTTGAAGGTGCACCATGCACTTCAT
>JBJFDE010000293.1:0-5706 GCA_051889855.1 Candidatus Cryptobacteroides sp.
GTATTACTCAGGATGTGCTACCAGTATAACCATCCTCAGCTATCCAGTGATAGTTCATGAGAGGAGAATTATAGAAATAATACCTTACAAATCAATATTCGAGCCATAAGCCCAATTAGATAATTTCATAACAGATATTTCATCACATAAGAAATCTTCGTCAGGTAATGGCATGACTCGGATACTTGCCTTGCTATGTATCTTTCTCAATTCCATACAAGCTGCGAGGTATTCTACCTTAGGGGTCGGAATCAGAACGCATATGCGATAAGACAGGAGACGTTTTAAACTATAAACCACAAAGAATCCTCTATGCCTATTATCACGTGTCAAATAAATACCATCAGGAACAGATACATCTTGGAAAGTCCATAGTCGTTCAGGCAAAAAATATGGATCTGGGGTCATTATCTGTTGTCTCAGCCTGTCATAGAAGACGTCTGATAAAAATGTGTAACCAGTTCTTGCAAATAAGCGTTTGTCTCCGTTTTGGATAGTAACCTTTCTGTCAGTGCCTGGCAGGTAGGCACGTTGTTCAATCCCTTTAATGGTTTCTAACAAATGTGCATCAATAGTTGAACCACATCTGTTATTGCATTGTTTACAGGTTAGCGTGATACGATGACCCCCTATCGATTTTTGTGGGACATCTTCCTCTGTAAGTTCAACCTTAGCTACTTCTAAAGGAAAGGATTTCATGCATAGTGGACAAACATAATCAAGGGATAGAGAAGTCGAGTTCGCATCCCTTGTTATCAAGAGGTTCTTAACTGCACGATTATAATATGACATTTTATCCATATCTACAAAGGTACTTTCGTTTTGATAAAAATAGCATTTCTAATCAGATTGTTGCTTGAGTTTTTGCTGATGATAAAGTCGGAATAACCATTCCAGAAGCACTATCTTTGCGGGAAATAGAGTTGAAGATGAAAGAAACGAGGACAGCGCATGCCGCATCCCTTAATAGCAGGTTTATAGAAGGCTAACAATCGAGGATCAGGAGTAATCCGTACCTTAGTGATTACTCCAAGGAATCTCACACCAGCGACCGTCAAGTCTTAGACTGGAAGATACTTCATGTAATCAGCGTTTTCGACCTGAGGCGTTAATCTCGTGACAAAGTGAGCAGAGTGGTAAGTATGTGTTGTAAAATTTAAAATATAACTAAACCACCAAAAATTTCGCTAAATAAGAGGTGGCAAAACCACCTATTTTGATTTTGAACGAATTTTTGTAATATATTTGGGGTTCATAAAATGCACGTATTATGAACACGAAAATTTTGCAAACTAAAACGGACAATCAGGTTTTCGTAAACCTGTTAACCGACGCTGGCTTCAAAGCCGTCTATGCCGACCCGGCCAACAAGTCACTTCTAATCAATCTCCTGAACACTGTTCTCCCGGATGACGTGCGGGTAAGCGACATCGTGGAGTACCGTGACAGGGAGCAGACTCCCGACACGATTTACAGTAAGAAAACGGTGCTTGACCTCGTCTGCAAAGATACGGAGGGCAATATCCTCGGAGTCGAAGTGCAGAAAAAGGTGGACAGCAGGCTTTTCAGCCGATGCGTCTATTATGCTGCAGGTCAATATCATTCGCAACTTCTCGCCGGCGGTGACTACTCCACTCTGCATCCCGTCTTCGAGATAGCCTTTCTGGCGGAGAACTATTCGCACGAGAATCCGGAACATTGGGATGCCAACCACATTGTTTCACATTACACTTTCACGGAAAAACGCACCGGTGAGATACCAAATCCCACAATTTTTATTATCTTGGCGGAAATTGGACGCTTCAACAAGGCCGAGGAGGAATGCCTCACCACAAGGGACAGGCTTTTCTACTGGTTTAGGCACGCCAATGAGTTCAAGGAAAAGCCGGCCTGGCTGGATGACCCCGAGACCAAGGCACTCCTTACAGCTTCTGAAATAGCAGCGTTCACACCTGAGAAGAAAGAACAATACGAACAGGATATGAAGAACGAACAGGATATCGAATACGAGAAGAGCATCTGCTACCGGGAAGGTCGTGAAGAAGGTAGAGAAGAAGGTTTGAAGGAAGGGCAAATTAAGATTGCACATAACTTGCAATCGATGGGTATGCCTTTTGAGTTCATCCAGCAGGCAACGAAGCTCACCGAAGACGAACTTCGAAAAATCCTCTCCTAATTGCGGCATCCACTTTCAAGGACAACGATATGAGACGCACCCTAATAACCCTGATCCTGCTTCTTTCAGCGGCAACATTGGCCTATGCCCAGACCGGGACCTGGTCGGGCAAACTTGACCTCCAGAGCACAAAGCTGTCACTTGTTTTCCATCTTGACGGGGACAATCCCACGATGGACTCGCCGGACCAGGGCGCGAAGGGGATTCCTATCAATGTTACCAAGACTGCGACCGGCTCCATTACCATCAATATTCCATCTGTCGCTGCGAGATACGAAGGCCAATGGCTTATCAAACAGATAGTTGGGACATTTACCCAGATGGGCGCCTCTTTCCCATTGACACTCACTCCGGGAGAAGAAAAACTCAACCGGCCGCAGACGCCGAGGGGGCCGTTCCCGTACAAGCAGGAGGAAGTTTCGTTTGCCAATGGCAATGCCGTCCTGAAAGGGACATTGACAATGCCGGAGAATTGCAGCCGGGAAACGCCCGTCCTGATTATGGTAACCGGCAGCGGACTGCAGAACCGGGACGAGGAACTCTTTGAGCATAAGCCATTTGCAGTCATTGCGGACGCATTGGCCCGGGCCGGTATTGCAACACTCCGCTACGACGACCGCGGTTTCGGCGAATCCACCGGTGATGTCGTAAACTGTACTACAGAGGACCTGAAGAATGATGCCCTGGCCGGCATCCGTCTCCTGCGGGAACGCTTTGACAATGTGGGAGTTATCGGTCATAGCGAGGGCGGTACAATCGCTTTTCTGCTTGCTGCTGAAGGTAATGCCGACTTCGTCATTTCACTTGCAGGAATGGCCATTTCCGGCAAAGAGACATTGACTTGGCAGAACCGCATCGGGCTGGAGGCCGCGAACACCCCTTCCGAGATAGTGGATGCCTATTGCAAGGCCCTCAGGGCGGTCTTCGATGCCTGCATTGACGATATGCCAATGCCTTCCGCCGGTTCATTCGGTCTTCCTGCGGCATTGCAACAGCGGCTCGAAGCCGTAATCCTCCAGCTTCGCTCCCCATACCTGAAATATTTCCTGGCCCTGGACGTCCGCCCAAGTTTGGGAAACATCAATTGCCCTGTCCTGGCCCTGAATGGCACCAAGGACTTGCAGGTGAATGCGGAAACCAATCTGGGCGCCCTTCAAAGCGGGTTGCCTTCCAATCCCAAGACGGCCATCGAGACAGTGGAAGGTGTCAACCACCTTTTCCAACATTGTTCCACCGGTTCCTCCACAGAGTATCGCGAAATCGAGGAAACCATTGAACCTGAGGTGCTTGACAGGATTGTTCGTTGGGTGGCGGGGATGTGATTTCATTCAGCGAATAATCAAATTGCATTGACAGATATTTGATGATTTAGCACTTATGTGTATATTTGTTCAATAACATTACGAAGAGATGATTACGACAAAAATTTCCTCATTCAGGCAAAAGATAAAGGCCTATGTTGATCTGGTAATCAGCAATAATGAACCAGTGTTAATCAATAGGGGTGAGCAAGGGGTGGTCCTGGTGTCTTTGGAAGAATACAATGCTTTGGCTAAAACGGCTTCTATTCTTAACTCAAGAATTGGGGCACAAGTCGCTAAATCTATTGAGAAGCAGGAATTTGTAGAGGTGGATATTGACTCGTTATGAAACTTCTGTCTGTTGAAACTATAAATTCGCGTTAGAATTGTTACTTTTGTGGGCGATTAGAGCATTAATATATGGCAATAGGAATCTTTAGCTATCTGTTTGGTCCGAAATCGATTTCAGAATCTGGGATACGTAACTTTCTTGAGGATAAACAAACCAAAAGAATATGTTTTTCCCGGATACAGACAAGTGCTCTGTGGAAAACGAAAAATGGTGAGGATATGATTACAGTACCGTTTGGAGAATCTATTGGACCTATGCTTAAAGAACAAACAGGGGTGGCGTTAAGAAAGTCTCGCAATGGTAAATATTACAACAGGCTATCACAATATGAGTATGAGAAAGTGAAACTCTTTGTGGATACATATTCGAGTGTCGTATTTCTAAGAGATTTGTTGGATGTTTCAATTGCCTTGTCGCTGAACTTTGAATCTGATGGGGAGACTCATACACATATTGGTTTACTGGAGAAAAGTGCAAAATATGACAATGACCTGGGGGCGTTGCACCAGCTTGCTGCGATAGTAGATGATTTTATGGCTAAAACTCCTCTCTATGCCAATGCTGCTTTTATATGTGCTGTGCCTCCGACAAGACCCGGCGAGAAAAATTTACCAATAAGAGTCAGTGAGGAGCTTACTCGTTTTAATGGCTCAAATGTTTCGAGTAGCCTTGTATGGACAACAAAGACTGAGAGCCTTAAGAATGCTGATGGGGCAGATAAACTGGAAATACTGCAGCATTCAGGCTTGACGATAGCAGAAGGTTTAGATTTTGTCGGTAAAGATGTCGTGCTATTAGATGACCTTTATATGTCGGGGATTACATTACAATACGTGGCAATGAAACTGAAAGAAGCCGGAGCAGGAAAGGTCTATGGCTTGTGTTTGGTGAAGTCGTTAAGTAACGGATGATGATAACTGGGCAGGGGTATGTGTGAAATACAGGACGTTCAGGCTATTTATAGCTTCATGAAAATTAAAGGCATTGGTGTGATGCGCACCAATAAGGAATTGTTGTCCTATTCACAACAATTTGGCTCAATGTGGAAACTTGAGGACTGGCTTTTGTCTGTGCTTAGCACCGAACAGAAAGCAGAATATTTCTCGCAATATGAGACTGTAGAGGGTTTGAAGATAAAGAGTCTTGATGTTTTGTTTTATACTGTGCTGGATCAAAATTACCCTTCAATGTTGAAGGGGTTGTTGAAACTGAATACACCGCCGGTCTTGTCAATGGTTGGTAATGTTCAATTGCTGATGAACAGAAAGGTTGGATTCAGCGGATCAAGGAAAGTTTCCGAGAAAGGGATTGCCGTAACCAGGGATTGTGTGGAACAGTTGTCACAAGAGAATGACATGAGCATTGTCAGCGGCTATGCCAAGGGAGTGGACAAGGAGGTTCACTATACTGCACTGAAGTCTGGTGGAAGTACGATTATAGTGTTACCTAATGGTATCAACTCTTTCTATGTACGACAGGAGTTGAAAGATGTATGGGACTGGAACCGTGTGCTTGTCATTAGCGAATATTTACCAAATGATAAATGGTCGGTGAGTAGGGCAATGAATAGGAATAATACTATAATTGGTCTTAGTGATGCAATGGTGGTAATCGAAGCAGGACAGACAGGTGGCAGCCTGGATGCGGGGCTTCGTACGCTCGAAGACAATAAGCCATTGTATGTACCCGTATATGCAGACTATCCAGAATCAGCTCTTGGCAACAGGTTGCTACTGGAGAAAGGGGCAATGGGCATAAAACGTAATAAGGCTACTCAGAGGGCAAATGTTCTTGCTTTGCTATAAAGTATGCACGTTGTAAATATATTAGGTAATAGGATTTGATCCCAATATGCCTGATTTAGGATTACCAGAAGG
>JBJFDE010000294.1:0-5671 GCA_051889855.1 Candidatus Cryptobacteroides sp.
GTCAGAGGTGGTGCGAATCTGTCTGATGAAGACAAGGCAGTCTATACCGAACTTTCAAAAGAGCTGTCCATGACTACCCTTCAGTTCAGCAAGAATGTGCTTGCAGCAACAAATGCTTACACTCTGAACGTTACAGACAGCACTCAATTGGAAGGACTGCCCGAATACATGAAGGTTCTCGGAAAGGAAACAGCACAGGAGAAAGGCCTTGAAGGATGGGCTTATACGCTTGACTACCCAAGTTACGGTCCTTTCATGAAATATTGCAACAACCGTGACCTCCGCAAGCAGATGTGGGTTGCGTATAATTCAAGGGCCGTGGACGGAGAGAATTCCAATCTGGATATCGTGAAGAAAATCGTGGACCTGAGAATCAGGATTTCCAATCTCCTGGGGTATGAGACTTATGCAGATTATGCACTTGAGGACCGCATGGCAAAGGACAAGAAGACTGTCAACGATTTCATCGCCGAGCTTCTCGTCCCGTCTATGCCTTACGCTCTCGCTGATGTGAAAGCAGTAAAGGATTATGCTGTCAGGAACGGATTCACCTCATCCGAGGAATTCATGCCTTGGGACTTTTCATTCTGGTCTGAGCGATATCAGGAAGCGGAATACTCTCTGAATGCAGAGCAGCTCAAGCCTTATTTCAAGCTTGAGAACTGCATTGATGCAGTATTCGACCTTGCCAACCGTCTTTACGGCATCACATTCGAGCCGCTTGACAATGTGCCTGTATATCACAAGGATGTGAAGGTATATGATGTCAAGGATGAAGATGGCAGCCATCTTGCACTCTTCTATGCGGATTTCTTCCCGAGAGCAAGCAAAAGAGGTGGTGCATGGATGACTGAATTCCGTGGCCAGAGTATTATTGACGGAGTGGAGTACAGGCCATTCATCAGCATTGTCACAAACTTTACAAAGCCTACAGCCGACACACCATCGCTTATCACTCACGATGAGTTCACAACCTTCCTTCATGAGTTCGGTCACGCTCTCCACGGTATTCTGGCTCAGGGCACATATCCTTCAATGACAGGTACGAGCGTTGCCCGTGATTTCGTGGAGCTTCCTTCACAGATTATGGAGAATTGGGGATATGAGAAAGAGTACCTGAATACTTTTGCACGTGACTATCGCACAGGTGAGCCTATTCCGGGAGAGCTTGTGGACAAAATCATTGCTGCCAAGAATTACCTTGCAGGATATTCTCAGGTCAGACAGCTGCATTTCGGCTACCTTGACATGGCTTGGCATACTCTCACAAATGTTCCTCAGGGAGGAACTGTGGAATTCGAGAAGGCGGTTCTTGCCCCTTATGCAGTCCTTCCTTCTGTTCAGGGTGCAGCCATATCTCCTGCATTCGGTCACATCTTCTCCGGTGGATATTCTGCAGGCTACTACTCATACAAATGGGCTGAAGTCCTCGAAGCTGATGGTTTCTCACTTTTCAAAGAGAAAGGTATATTCAACAAAGAAGTCTCAACCTCTTTCCGCAAGAACATCCTCGAAAAAGGAGATTCTGAAGACCCGGCAATCCTCTATCGCAATTTCCGCGGTCACGATCCGCAGCCAAAGGCTCTGATGGAAAAACTTGGACTTACTAAATAACAATGAAGGCCTCCGGATTCCGGGGGCCTTCTTTGTTATTAATCAAACTGCTTCAGATATCTTCTTTCGTGAAGAATTTATACTGGAAGAATATCAGATACAGAGCTCCGCATGTGACGCAGCTGTCAGCAAAATTGAACACTGCACCGAAGAAAGTATGAATCTGATCCGACCAAGGAAGCTTGTAATCAAAGAGAGGGAAGTAGAACATATCCACGACCTGACCGAACATGAAGGCGAACGGTGCACCGGATGTTACTGTTTCAGGCCATATCAGGCCATAAAAATAACAATCCACGATGTTGCCCAGGGCCCCGGCAGTGATGAGAGTCAGGCCTACCAGAACTCCGGTCGGAACTTCACTCCTTTTCGAGAGTTTGTTTATCCACCAGCACAGGAATCCGAACAGCACAACTCTGAACAGGGAAAGTATGAACTTTCCCCAAATCCCGCCAAACGCCATTCCAAAGGCAAAGCCTTTGTTCAGCACAAAGTGCAACTTGAACCAGTCCCCTATCACATTTATGGTCTGGCCAAGTTGCATATTTGAAATGACCAGGACTTTGATAACCTGGTCAATAATCACGAGTACAAGGCCCAACAGCAGAAGTTTGGACGCTTTTGACAATTTCATCCGGCCTGCTATTTATTCTTGTTCATCATCTCCTTGGCCTCAACAGTGAGGGTTGCATGAGGAACAAGTCTGAGTCTCTCCTTCGGAATAAGCTTGCCTGTAACACGGCAAATACCATAAGTCTTGTTCTCAATACGGACAAGAGCAGCTTCAAGGTTCTGGATAAACTTGTACTGTCTCTGTGCGAGAGCACCAGCTTCCTCCTTGTTCAGGGAAGCTGCACCTTCCTCCATCACTTTGAAAGTAGGTGATGTATCTTCGATATCGTTGCTGGAGCCATGAGTAACGACATCGCGGAGAGTCTTGTATTCTTTCTTTGCCTTATCAAGCATATCTAGAATTATCTCTTTGAACTCCTGAAGTTCCTCATCACTGTAACGCAATTTTACGTCAGGCTCATTGATTTTCTTTTCTTCTGCCATAATACTTTAGTTTTAATGGTTACTATTTCAAGCGTCTTACATCTTGATGACTTTGATGCCGATAGTGCCATCGTTCCATTCTACCTGCGGAGCATCTCCGGCCTGGGAAGCAGGCTCAGATGATACTGAAAGTGCAAGAGTCTGGGATGCAATATAATTGCCGAACGATTTGAGGCAGAGGCTGATATCCTCTCCATCAGCACCATCTGCATATATGGTTACTGTAATCTTGTCCGTTACTTCGAATCCGCTGTCCTTGCGAAGATTCTGGATTCTGTTGATTAATTCACGCGCAATGCCTTCCTGACGGAGTTCTTCGGTGATTGTCACATCAAGAGCCAAGGTCAATGTACCCTCTGTGGCAACAAGCCATCCTGGCATGTCCTCAGATGTAATCTCATAATCACCCTTTGAAAGAGTGACATCTCCCGAAGGCAGATGCATAACATATGCCTGCGCTGAAGCCTCGCTGGCCTGAATAGCTGAAATTTCCTCCTGACTGAGCTGGCCAAAGGCAGCTGCAATCTCCTTCATCTGCTTGCCGTAAGCCTTGCCAAGAGTTTTGAAGTTAGGACGTATCTTCTTGGTAATCAAACCTGTAGTATCAGATATAAATTCAGCTTCCTTCACATTGACTTCCGACAATATCAACGATTTCACCTTCTCAAGCTGAGTCTTCACTTTGTCGTCAATCACAGGAATTATAATCTTCTGAAGAGGCTTGCGCACATTGATGTTCACTTTGCGGCGAAGGGCAAGAACCATTGAGGAAGCCCTCTGCGCAAGTTCCATTCTCTCTTCAAGATCCTTGTCCACTACAGTGCCGTCATATTCAGGCATAGGCACATAGTGAACTGAATCCGCGCCCTCGACCAGATCGAGATAAAGCCTTTCCATAAAGAATGGAGCAATCGGTGCAGCCAACTTTGCAACAGAAACAAGTACCTGATACAGAGTCTGATATGCAGAAAGCTTGTCTGTATCCATAACTCCACCCCAGAAACGTTTGCGGCCGAGACGTACATACCAGTTGCTCAGGTGGTCGCATACGAAATCCTGTATCAGACGGCCGGCTGAAGTGACGTCATAGTCCTCGTAGGCTGCAACTACATCTTTGACCAGTGTATTGAGCAGGGAAATGATCCACCTGTCAATCTCCGGACGCTCAGACATCGGAACTGCCTTAGTTTCAGGATCAAAACCGTCAACGTTCGCATAGAGTGCGAAGAATGAATATGTATTGTAAAGTGTTCCGAAGAATTTTCTGCGCACCTCATCCACACCTGCTTCATCGAAACGGAGGTTGTCCCATGGCTGGGAGTTGGTGAGCATGTACCATCTGAGCGCATCAGGACCATATTTGTCAAGTGCCTTGAAAGGATCCACGGCATTGCCCAGACGCTTGCTCATCTTGTTTCCATCCTTATCAAGAACCAAACCGTTGGAAATCACACGTTTGAAAGCGCATTTGTCGCTTACCATGGTATTGATTGCATGCAGGGTGTAGAACCAGCCGCGAGTCTGGTCAACGCCTTCGGCGATGAAGTCGGCTGTGCATCCGAAGCGCTCGCTTCCCAAATTGCGAAGGCCTTCCTGTGCATAAGGCATGGCACCGGAATCGAACCAAACGTCAATGAGGTCAGTCTCTCTGGTCATCTTCTTTCCGCTGTCTGAAACGAGGAAGATATTGTCAACGTATGGTCTGTGGAGGTCAATCTTGTCATAATTCTCCTTGGACATGTCCTCAGGATCGAATCCCCAGTCCCTGAATGGGTTGGAAGTCATGAATCCAGCCTCTACAGCCTTGTCAACCTCGGCATAGAGTTCCTTTACGGAGCCGATGCATTTGATTTCCTTTCCGTCCTCGCTCATCCACACAGGCAGAGGAGTACCCCAGTAACGGCTTCTTGAAAGGTTCCAGTCCTGAATATTCTCAAGCCATTTACCGAAACGGCCTGTTCCGGTAGATTCCGGCTTCCACTGAATCGTATCGTTGAGCTCCATCATTCTCTCACGCACGGCAGTAGTCTTTATGAACCATGAGTTGAGAGGATAGTAGAGCACAGGCTTGTCGGTCCTCCAGCAGTGTGGGTAGGTATGGGTGTGTTTTTCAATTTTGAAAGCTTTGCCCTGCTGCTTGAGCATAACGCAAATGTCAACGTCAAGTGTAGGAGCATCCGGTGCAAGGGAAGAGTCATAGGCATTTTTCACATATCTTCCTGCCCACTCCACATAAGACTCTGACATATTGGCCTTTACATAATCTGGGTCCATATCCTCCACGCGGAAGAACCTTCCCTGACGGTCCACCTGGGCACATCTGTCGCCATTGCGGTCAAGCACCATCAGCGCAGGCACGCCTGCAGCCTTTGCCACCTTGTTGTCGTCGGCACCGAAGGTAGGTGCGATATGTACGATACCGGTACCATCCTCGACTGTAACATAGTCACCTGGGATTACACGGAATGCGCCCTCTCCCGGATTGAACCATGGAATGAGCTGATGGTATGATATTCCGACAAGCTCCGAGCCTTTGAATTTGCCGTCAAGCACCCTGTAAGGAACGAGTTTATCTCCCGGCTTGTAGTCAGAAAATGCTATATCCTTTGCCTTAGGATTGAAAAGCGACGGAAGCAATGCTTCTGCAACCACGTAGATGCATGGGTCACCTGTATAAGGATTGAATGACTCAACCCTTACATAGTCGATGTTCGGACCAACGCAAAGCGCTGTGTTTGAAGGGAGTGTCCATGGAGTAGTCGTCCATGCAAGGAAGAATACAGGAAGAGTCTGACATCCGTATAGAATCTGTGACTTCTCATCCTTGATTACTTCGAACTGAACAGTTGCAGTCGTATCCTTCACATCCCTGTAGCAGCCCGGCTGGTTGAGTTCATGTGTGCTCAAACCAGTTCCTGCAGCAGGTGAATATGGCTGGATAGAATATCCTTTGTAAAGCAGACCTTTGTCGTAAATCTTCTTGAGAAGGTACCAGAGGGTC
>JBJFDE010000295.1:0-5661 GCA_051889855.1 Candidatus Cryptobacteroides sp.
AAAGAAAAAATGATAATCAAAAGCCCTTTTTTGATTATCATTTGTAGAAATTATGGGTAATAATAGTAACTATGTCAAAAGCATTGTTTGAGGATGCTGACAATGTTGTCAGACTTTCCCATTGTGTAGAAATGCACGGCGGGTACTCCATGAGAGAGCAAATCCTTGCACTGCATAGTGCACCATTCCGTTCCTATCCTGTAGATTTCAGCCTTGTTGTCTGCGGCCTGGCGGATTGCCTCGGTCAGCTCAAACGGGATGTTCAGAGAAAAGGATTCCGGCAGAAGGCTCACCTGATGTGCGGTCGAAAGGGGCTTCAGGCCTGGGATGATAGGGACAGTTATCCCTGCTTCACGGCATCTTTTCACGAAATCATAATAGACATTGTTGTCGAAAAACATTTGCGTTATGATGTAGTCCGCTCCGGCATCGACTTTCTTCTTGAGATTGATTATATCTGTTTCAATGTTGGCAGCTTCGAAATGTTTTTCCGGATAGGCACCCACGCCGATGCAGAAATAGCGGGGATTGTCGTCTGAATTGTCAATCTTGTGCGAACGGCGGTATGAGGCACTTCCCTGGTATTTTCTGATACCTTCTACAAGTTCGCTGGCATAGCGGTAGCCTCCCGGGGTGGGGGTGAAGCGCTTCTCGCCTGTTATGCTGTCACCTCTCAGAGCGACTATATTGTTGATACCGAGGAACTCAAGATTGTCAAGCTTGCTTTCAATCTCTTCACTCGTGCTTCCACCGCAAATGAGGTGAGGGACGGTCTCAATCTGGTAGCGGTCCATTATTGCCGAACAGACAGTGGTCTCGCTTATCCTGTTACGGACCATTCTTTTCTTGAATGAACCATCTTCCTGCTGAACGAATTCGTATTCGTCCCTATGGCTTGTGACATTGATATATTTAGGACTGAATTCCATGAAAGGGGCAATGCTTTCAAGCAGTTCTGTCTTTGTAATGCCTCGCAGTGGTGGCACTATTTCCAGAGACGGATATGGAGTCCTGGTCGAATTGAGTATTTCTGATACTTTCATGATCGGGGAGTTTTATTTCAATAAATGACTCAGGAGGGAATGGGCCTGTTCGGGGGTCATCCCTCTTTTTTGTATGTATGATTGATACTGATTTTCGCTGATTGAACGTATTTCCGGATATTTCGCATGCTTGTGGATCAATACCATTCCGCAGATTGATGCGTCAGGACTCATCGCATAGCTTTCCGTGAGGCTTATGCCGAGTTCTTCCGAGGATGGTATCATATCAAGCAGGTCCTTTTTCAGGCTGTGGTCCGGACAGCTTGCATATCCTGCAGCAGGTTTGATAACCTTCATTCCCTGAAGGATTTCTTCACCTTCTTCACATAGTCTTCCGCTCAATATTTCCTTGTCCAGCCACGCCGATGCTGCTTCTGCAAGTGTCATTCTGACTGTTCTGCCGACCATTTCCTCGTATCGGTCAGTGCAGGCCGGACAGCAGCAGCCTTCCTGATGGCTTGCCGCAGGATGTACACTGATTGCAAATGCTCCGAAAACAGATTTCATACCGCTGTCCTTTGATGCGACAAAGTCGCAGAGTGACATTCCCTCACCGCTTTCCTGCCTCATTATCGGAATATTCCTAATTATTGCATTCCCTTCAGAATCAGTGTCCTCCATAGATATTACATCATCTTTGGACTGCGCCGGCATGAAATGGAGGCCTAACCTGATACGGAAATTCCTGAACTGAAGTTCTTCTTCGGCATCGCGTCTGAGCTGAACCAGTTCGGTTGCTTCCGGTATTGACTTGCCGTATTTTATGCCCCAGATGGCATAGAACATCCTCCAGTCGAAGTATTCCATCACCAAGTCCGAACTGATTTCGCAGACCGGGATGTCTTTCATCCTGCATGTCAGGAAGTCCTCCTGACTGAAGCCTGATTCTGGTTTCGTTACCTTATGTTCTTCCTGTTTGTCATTCCTGCTTTTATACAGGGTGCGAACCTCATCTTGCTTTATATGTTGTTCTTTTTCAAATGATTCCGGATCCATCATATATTTCTTGGCCATGACGGCGGAGGCTGATGCGTCCGGTCCGTAATAGACATGGTCATAAAGGGGAGCCAGCTTGACAGCTGTATGCAGGGCAGAGGTCGTGGCACCTCCGATGAACAGAGGCTTGCGCATGCCCCTGGATTTCATCAGACGGCATAATTCCTCCATCTGGAACAGCGACGGGGTAATCAGACCGCTCGCAGCGATGATATCGGCATCCCATTTTTCCGCTTCGGCCAATATCACTTCCTTATCCACCATGACCCCAAGGTCATGAACATCGAAACCATTGCACGTCAGGACAATACCGGTGATATTCTTGCCAATGTCATGCACATCCCCCTTAACGGTCGCAATGACCACGGACGGCCTTTTCCCGCCCTGGCTCTGCTGACTTTCATCGGCCTTCATATATGGCTCCAGCACAGCCACGGCATCCCTCATCACCTTTGCGGATTTGACCACCTGAGGGAGGAACATCTTGCCCTGCCCGAACAGGTCTCCGACCTTTTCCATCGCATTCATCAGAGGCCCCTGAATCACATCGACGGCTTTGCCATATTTCTCCAAAGCTTCGAGAATGTCCTTTTCCAAAGTGTCAGTCTTTCCTTTCAGAAGAGCTTCCCCGATACGTTCCTCTACGGTTAATTGTGATGTATCAAATGTCTGAATATCAGTTTTTTCCTTTGATGATTCCTTCTGCGCCATTATTTGGGAAGCTTTTGCAATCAGCCTTTCAGTGGCTCCTTCATCAGAGTTGAAAATGACATCTTCCACGCATTTGAGAAGCTCACTTTCGATGCTGTCATATATTTGAAGCATCGACGGATTGACAATCGCCATGTCAAGGCCGGCGCGGATGGCATGGAAAAGGAAGGCGGAGTGCATGGCTTCGCGGACAGTATTGTTGCCGCGGAAAGCAAACGAAAGGTTGGATAGTCCTCCGGAGGTGAGTGCTCCCGGGAGATTGGTTTTTATCCATCTGACAGCTTCGATGAAATCGATTCCATAGCGTTCGTGTTCTGCTATACCTGTTCCGATGGAGAGGATATTGCAGTCGAATATTATGTCCTGTGGCTCCATTCCGGCCTGTTCAGTAAGCAGTCTGTAGGCCCTGCCGCATATTTCTGTCTTGCGGTCGTATGTCGTGGCCTGTCCCTGCTCGTCGAAGGCCATGACTACTACTGCAGCTCCCATCTGCTTGATAATCCGGGCTTTATGGAGGAAGGTATCTTCTCCTTCCTTGAGGCTTATGGAGTTGACGATGCATTTGCCCTGGGCATTTTCAAGGCCGGATATGATGGTGTTCCAGTCGGAGGAATCAATCATCAGGGCAGCCTTTGCAACTGCAGGGTCATTGGATATCCAGCGTGTGAATTTTTCCATTTCCATGGCGCTGTCAAGCATGGCATCGTCCATGTTGATGTCAATTATGCTTGCACCGTCTTCTATCTGTCTGGCTGCAATCTGCAGGGCCTGGTCATAGTCTCCCTCGGCTATCAGTCTGGCAAATTTCCGGGATCCTGCTACATTCGTGCGTTCACCGACGTTGGTAAAATTGTATTTTTCCTTGTCTATAGTCACTGCTTCCAGTCCGCTGACTGTCAGATGTTTGAAGCAGCTGTCCCTGCCTTGCTCACTTGCCTTGGCCTCGTTTCCGTAGGCGGCCCTCTGTGTGTGAGGCTTTGCCTGACCGACGGCCTTTGCGATTGCTGCAATATGGTCAGGAGTAGTTCCGCAGCATCCTCCAGTGATGTCAAGCAGATCTTCTGATGCCATTGCGAATACTTCCGCGGCCATCTGTTCAGGACTTTGGTCATAGCCTCCCATCTCGTTTGGCAATCCGGCATTAGGGTAGCAAATCGTCCTGCATTCACACCAGCTTGCTACGTCTTTCATCAGTTCGTGCAGGTCTGAGGCTCCGAGTGAGCAGTTCAGGCCGAATGCTGTGAGTGGGTAGTGACGCACAGAAGTATAGAATGCCTTCAGCGTCTGTCCCGTGAGGGTTCTGCCGCTTTTGTCTCCTACTGATACTGACACAATTACAGGTATCGGCAGGCTTGCCCTGATTGTGTTGTCGCTCCCTTTTTCGCCCTGTGCCAATTCCTGATTCAGTTCCTGGATTGCAGCAAGTGCAGCCTTGACGTTGAGGGCATCAAAGCAAGTTTCGAGAAGCAGCAGGTCTGCTCCTGCCCTGACAATGGCTTCAGCCTGTTCGTGATAAGCTTCCTTTACCTGTTTGAAACTGTAGTTTCTGAATGCAGGGTCAGATACGTCAGGAGATAGTGACAGAGACTTTGACGTAGGACCAATGCTGCCTGCCACGAGGATTTTTCTTTCCAGGCCCTTTGCAGCGGCTTCTTCCAAAGCCTGGTCTGCGGCTCTGCGTGCAATGGATGCTCCTTCATAAGCCATCCTTGCAGCAAGGTCAGAGCATCCGTATTCAGCTTGAGATATCCTGTTGGCACTGAAGGTGTTGGACTCGATAATATCTGCACCTGCCTCTATGTATTCTCTGTGAATGTCACTGATAACATCAGGCCTTGTCAGGTTCAGGACCTCGTTATTGCCTTTCATCGGACGGCCATTCCAGGGCGCATCTTCTCCTGAACGGACGGTGTAGTCATCCTCCTGAAGATTGAATTTCTGGATCATGGTGCCCATCGCCCCGTCCAATATCACTATTTCGTTCCTGTCAAATATTCCCATTTCTAAAATCCTAAAAAGACTGCGAATATACAAAAAAATGCCAATCCTTCGCCATCGCCCCCGTACGAAAATCAAACAATATATCCTCATTCAGTTTTACACTGCCATAATTCCTGAATTTAAAGGGCCAAAGCCATTAACCTGTCATTTCGACTGAACGTTGTCTGCTTACCATTGTCATTTCGACCTCGTGAGCGGTCAGCAAACAGTCCAGAGGACTTATCGTTCAACAGATTTATCGACTACGCCCTCCGGGCTCCGCTCGAAATGACAGTATTATTTGGCCAACTGATCAGCTCGAAATGACACCTTGTCATCTCGACTAAGGCCGAAGGCCGCACGGAGAGATCTTCATATCAGAAGTCTCGACTGAGCTCGACATGACACGGACTCAGTAAGTCGAAAATCACCGTCCTCACTTACCCCGTCCACACTGCCCTGTAAGCGGTCCAAGTGCTCACGGTTCGGGCATTTTGCCCGAACCGTCCACAAAATTTTCGTTGCACCTGTTGATTATCAATCACTTACAGATTTCTACCGTGGACGGTGATTTTCGGGTTTGAAATGCAATAAGAAAGCGCCGCAAGGTTACCCCTGAGGCGCAAAGTAAGATGATTTAGTATGATAGCTGTGATTGATTATTTCGGTGCTCATTCAGAAAGCCCACGGACCTGCTCTTCGGACAGGCCTGTCACCTGCGCAATGGAAGCTGCAGTCATCCCCATCGCTATGCAATTTCGGGCTATGGTCATACGCTCCTCATCACGTCCTTTTGTAAGTCCAATAGTAATGCCTTCCTCACGGCCTTCCTCACGGCCTTCCTCACGGCCCTCAGCACGACCCTCAGCACGACCCTCAGCACGACCCTCTTCGAGGCCCTTAAGCATGCCATTATTGAAGTTGATGTCGA
>JBJFDE010000296.1:0-21030 GCA_051889855.1 Candidatus Cryptobacteroides sp.
GGAGCAGATTATACCTGCTTTGTACAGGTAATCCCAGGCTTTGTCATTGAAAGTGGAAGCAATAATAATGTATTTAAGTTTACAGTGAGTGGCAATACATATTTTGTAACCCATGACCAATTATTTACCTCACTGAATACAAATGATAATACCACTAACAAAGACTGTAACGGAAATCCTCTTGTCACTGTTAAAGAGAACAAAATTACGCTTGAGCAGGGAAAGAATTATGTCTTTACCATTACCGTCAAGAAAACCGGCGTGGATGTCACTGCAAGCCTTGTACCTTGGGTAAATGTCACGGGAGAAGGTGAGGCTACCAATGACTATGTGAAGATTAATATCAAGGATGCGGAAGCAAATGCATGCAGCCATTTCGACCTTTACCGCCTGAATGATGATTTGAATGATATTTATGCACCTGAGACTGGTCCAGGAACAGGAGAAAACTGGGAGCAAAAATACAATTGGTACGGAAACTATACCCAGAAGGCTGAAAAGACAAAAAATGGTGAAACAAATGTATGGGATACAGAATGGTTCTGGGAGAGCAACAAGACTTTCTACCATTTCCGTACTGTGAATGAGGGTATGGTGCTTTATGGCAACACAGGTGATGACCCCAATACTACAAACGATTATTTCAAAATCTTCGGCGGACCTATTCAGGATTATTCAGAGGGTGTTACCAAGATTAGGACAGCGGCGTTCATGGATGAGGATAACAATGGCGTTGATGACGGCACCTATGTTAACGACTACCACTGGGGAGCCCCATATAAAACTGGGCAGTCAATGAAATATGATGTACAATATGGCTGGTCGGCAGCAGCTGACAAAGATGGTCAGATCTATCCTGCAATCGGTTCTACCAAGCATACTATCAATATGATAGAGCATCATATGATGGCAAATATCCGCATCATTCTCAAGACAATGAAAGATGAGACTGCTGGCAAGAAACTGCACGTTGGCGGAGTCCATCTGAAAGGCTCGACTATCAAGCTTACCAGATTATACCACGAAGGTACCGTTGAGATGGGACGTGGTTTGGTGAATGTGGCAGGCACGACAAGGGACACATTAATGACGGCTCCTTCTTCTGACTCTGACGCTTCTTATTATGCAGATGAAAACGACCATACAGTTTCCAAGCAATACACATTCCGTGTTGTGCCTCAGTCTCTTGTAAGAAACAGCGGAGCTAATCTGAGTGATTATGTAGGTCTTACCATCACAACCCCTGATCCGGAAATGAACCAGTACTATGTAATCAAGAAACTTTCCGAGATTACGGCAACTTCAACTACAGCTGGCAATCAGACACAAGGACAAGTCATAACCCGCTGGTATCCAGGTCACGACTACACCTATACCATCAACATCAGCAAGACAGGAATTGATGCGATTACTTGCTCCGTAGTTGAATGGAATAAAGTGGAAGGTAGCGACTTTGACCTTGGTCTCGAAGACTAATCAGGCAGAAAGTAAATGCATCCCCTGAAGAAATACATATTACCGGCAGTTGTGCTTCTGGGCCTGGCTTCTTGTGAGAAGCCGGGCCCGGGGGGCTTTGTGCCCGGGGATGATGTGCTGGAGGGGGAGAAGACTCCTTTGACTTTGTCGGTGGGGCTTGGGGAGGCTGATGCTTCTACCAAGGCTGGTGGCAGTGCTTTTGGCGGAGCGTCAACCAAGGCCATAACTGTCAAGCCGGATGATGACAACAGACTTGGGGAATTGCCTGAGGGGACTGCCTTGTATATGGTGATGGTGAGCTCGAAGAAGGATACGAGCCCGGAGCAGGTGAAATATGCTGTGACCAAGGGCGTGACGGGAGCACCAAACGAAAACAAAGTCAGCCCGATTTCTTTCGCTGAGACTGGATGTACGCGTTATTGGGATGATACTTTTGCAAGGGATGCTCAGATTGCGGTCTATGCGGCTTGTTCTCCCGGGAGAACAGATGTCATTCAAATAGGTGACGCAACCAGATATCCATATACCGATGCGGGCGGAAATCCCATTTTCCCGACATCAGGTGCCTGGTCTGAAACCGAAAAGGGCCTGACAATCGCAGGCTGGTCAGTCTCATCGGATCAGACTGCCGAAACCCTTAAAAATGAGGACCTCTGCTATAGCAATAATATTTCCGTTCACCCTAACAAAACGGCAACTGGAACAGATGACGAGCGCCTGAAATTCCGTTCAGACCTTGAGCAGAGCGACCCGAATTACCGAAAGTTCGACAAGGGGCATCTTTGCTTTTATCACGCTCTTTCAAAGATTACCTTCAATATCATTCAGGGCGATGGATTTACCGATGAGGAATTCAAGTTCAATGAAGGAACCAACATCAAGCTTACGGGCTTCAATACCATAAATACTGAATTTGATATTAAGACTGGTGAGTTCACCGGAACTTATGCCAGTGAGACTATAAATACCATAGCCCAGCGTGAGGCTGCTGCCAGCGGCTGTAAATTCACTCTCGACGCATTGGTAATGCCGGGAACCGATATGAGCAACGAGGTCAAGGGCAATATTTCGCTGATTATTGCCCACAACCAGTACGATATTTCCCGGAAAGACCTTCTGGACAGAATTAATGGTGAAGACAAAACAAATCATCTGACAGATGGAACGAAGCTGAAACCGGGCGTACACTACATTTTTACGTTCAGGATAGGCAAGACAAAGGTTGACAAAATCGATGCTGCCGTCGTGGACTGGGAAAGTGTAAGTGCAGAGGAGATGAGTCCGAGCAATGCCCGTATCAAGCTTTCTCTTGAGGAAAGGGGAGATGCTGTAAGTGCCTTGGAATCAGTTGGGATTTATCGTGCGGAGGATAATCCATCCGAAATAAGCGATACGCATGAAAACTATCATTGGACTGCCGGATATGTCGGGAATGGCAATACTTTAAGCTATAATAACGGCTCGTGGGGGCTTGAAAATAAATGGTATTGGCCGGATAACAAGACGTTCTATCATTTCAGGGCGGTGATGCCGTACACTGAGGTCGTCGCTCAATCGGGTGCGGATGATCCGGTAAGCCCGGGTTGTGATTATGTCGCATTAAGTTCAGCGGCAAAGGATGGTGAATATGTTGATGTGCGTTGGGGTGCGCCGTTTCGGGATGTGGCTGATAATGAGGTTTCTGACAGCTTCAAATTCAAATATGGCCTGGATAAAGGCTTTGACCAGACTCTCGAAAGTACAGACAAGAATCAGCTTTATCAGGCCATAGGTCCGACTGAGGACCGGATCAAACTCACGCTTTTCCATATGATGAGTGACGTGACTTTCGTAATCAAGTCAACCGTCTCCGATGATGAGGTGATTCTGAATAACGGCACGGATTCCAAGGTAGAACTTCTGAATTATCATCAGAATGTGAGGGTGCTGATGGGCACGGGAAAGGTGGAGACAACGGGAGATGCCGCTGCACAAACTCCTATGACATTCGTTGAGCATAACGCAAAGAATGGCAGTACCCCGGCACAGAGCAAATACCATTATTATCCAGTACCTCAGTCACTTGCCGGAGTGAAGCTCCGTATCACCACACCTGATAAGAACCAGTATATCGTGGATATGGCAAATGTTAATAAAACAAGTTATTCGAATAGAAACTTTGCCGATCCATATACCGGGGGAAAGGTTGACAAATGGTATCCGGGATTCAGATATACATACACATTCACTTTGAGAAAGACCGGTGTGGAGAGTCTTCAGGCTACGATTGTGGGCTGGGAAGATGTGAGCGCGGGGGATGATAACGTGCAAATCGAGTAGAGGATGAGAAGATATATATACATTGTTGCAGCAATTGCCATGGTTGTGGCCTGTGCCAAAAAGGAACCGCCGGTTTATACGGTGGGGGAGCACGACAATGAGATTGTGCTTCGTGTCCAGGTGGGTGAACCGGAGAAGGACGTGCAGACCAAGGCGAATGATACGGGACATACTAATCACCTGGCTTTCAAGGAGAATACGATGCTGAGGATGTGTGTCGAAGGAAAATGGACTGGACATTCTCCGGAGAACCTGGTGAAATCTACGAGTGCTCTGACCGTGGCAGAAACAGGTGACAGCAAACATAATGGTCTTACAGGATGGAACCCTAAATTGTTCTGGGATGATTTTGGTACGGCGGATCCTGCCAATACAGCAAGTGGCCGTGCTGAGGGTCTTACCATTTATGGCGCGGCTGTGGATGGTTTGGCAGACTGCCCCGAGGTCAATGATTGGGAGGCAATGGGCTGGACTCTTGATCTGGACCAAAGTGGCGGCTGGGAGTCCGGAGATCTTCTTTCAAGCAATAACGTCACTTCCGGAATTGACGGCACATATAAATTTGACCAAAGGAATAATGCTGATGCCAGCAATCTTCTGGTTTTCACACATGCGATGGCCAAAGTGACTGTAAGGCTGACGGCTGCCGATGGTTTCCCTGGATATGAGACCGGATTGGAAAATGCAAAATTTGAAGAGACACCGTCAGTTACCCTGACCGGATTTTATAATTCGGGTACATATAATATAAAGGCCAAAAATCCACAGCCACAAACTTCTACTGTTGATATTACACCAAAACACATAGAAGGTGGTGCAGGGAATAACACTGCCGTGTATGATGCCCTCGTTTTCCCCGGAAATTCATTTAACAATAGTGATAAAGTCCTGAAAATCAATGCTGATGGCAATATTTATTATGTCACTGCGGCAAAGATTAATGAAGCCATAGCTGGAGAAGATAAAAGCTTCAGGGACGGAAAGAACTATGTTTTCAACATTCTTGTGAAAAAGACAGAGGTGATTGTCGAGGCTACGGTCAAGGATTGGGACGAGCCAATCCTGGCGCAGGAGGAAGCTCCTGTGATTGAGATCGATACCGATTTCGGTACTGCCGGAACTGCTTTCACTGGTGCTTTCGATTTGTATCGCAGTACTGTCAGGAATAAGGGCTATGATGAAAATAGCACAACAGATGGGGTCAACCTGGCTTCCAAATATACATATAGTCCTGAAACAGGCTGGTCCAACAGCCCGGCAATCTACTGGCCGAATCATCAGACTCATTATTTCTTCCGCGGGGTATATCCTGCAGGAACGGAAGTCAAGGTCGCTGATCCGGATTATGACTATGTGGATGTAAATAACGTCAAGTTCGAAGAGGGAACTCATCCATCGGATCTGATGATTGCCATGCCTCTGACAGGAGATGCGACTTGCACTCATGGCTACGAAGTAGCTGATAATGGAATTTGTGCCACTACAGGCAAGATTACCCTGAATTTCAGCCATGCAATGAGCAAGCTGGAGGTGAGGCTGAAGTCTTCCGATCCATCGGATGCCAATTATGTGGATTTAAGCCATACCAAGGTAGAAATTGTCGGTGGATATAATAAGGGCAGGATAGCGATGGTCAGTGGGATTCATCTGGATTATGTTGATGCCGAAAAAGGTGGATATCAATTAAATGATGCCGCTGCTGAGTCCGGTTTCCAGAGAACCACCCTTGATGCCGTTGTTCCCCAGGAATTGTCTGATGATGTATATTTCAAAATCACCGTTTACAATAGTACAGGCAAGGATATTTATACAAAACGGGTAAATACAATAAAAGACTCGGAAGGCTCCATAATCAATGAGTGGAAGCCGGGTGAGCACTATATTTATTCTCTGAAGATCACAAGGTCTGAAATTTATGTGACTGCAACCCTCACCGACTGGAAGACGGTGGATTCCAGTGAGGATATTTGGATGTAAGTGACTGGATATGAAAAGGATATTGATATATATTTTCGGCATTGTTCTATGTTTGTCCTGCAACGGGCATTTGGACAGGGAAAAGACTCCTGTGCAGACGGCTGTTTTGCTGGACAAGGGGGCGGCGCATACCAAAGCTTCCGGAAGTGAGTTTGCCGAAAACGACTCTTTCGTGGCTTATCTTAGGCATGTCACATGGGATGGCGCTGATGGCGGGAGGACGGTCGTTGAGGCGAACGGCACTCCTTTGCTGGTGACATTCACAAAAAATGGTGATGCGTCTGCGGCTTATGATGGTTCAGACATTACCCCGATAGGAACAGGCACGTTACTGGGAATGAACTCCACTAACACAAAGATATCCAATGATATAACTCCGGACCATCCGCTTTTCTGGGATGATTTCAGCGAAGACGGCAAGGGTGATGAGAAGAATATAATGACGGCCGGGCATTATCTGCAAAGCTATTACGGATATTGCTACAATGGAGGCACTCCGTCGTCGGCGCTTGTCAATGAAACCGGAGAGCTGGGATGGGAAGTTCCTTTCGACCAGTCGTCTTTGTCGTCTCTTCACTCGCTGGACCTTCTCTGGAGCGCCGAGCAGAGGCCTGTGGCATACTCTCACGGCTCATCGAATACTGCCAAGGAGCATGGCACCATCATTTTCCCGTTCACCCACGCGATGTCCATGGTGACTGTGACAGTGAATGCGAATGAAGGATTTGCTGACGGGGCTCTGGACAATGCTTCCGTCGAGCTTCAGGGAATGTACAGGTCAGGAACATTCACTGCACCGATTTATGGGATATCAAATCAGGAGCAAGGCGCTGATAATCCGGGACTTGTGAAGATGCTTGCAGGAGTGGCCGGGGATAAGACCAGAACATATCAGGCAATCGTGGTTCCTGGAAGGGACATGACTGAGGGAAGTTTTTTCCTGAAAGTCACGAATGCTGACGGGAATGATTATGTCCTCAATCTTTCAAGCACGATTCTTACCGGTTGGGCAGCAGGCCTGACGGGTAACAAAATGCAGCCGGGCTACAATTACCAGCTTACTGTGAATGTGAGCAAGGCGGGTCTTGACTGCGAGGCTATGCTGAAGGACTGGATTACAGTTGAGAGTGAGGCAGACGGCCAGATTAATTTCGACACTGACCTTAAAAATATCCAGACGGATGCCCAGTCTCCTGTCGGGGGCTCGTTCGATCTTTATCGCGGAACTACCCTTGGAAGTCTGAACAAGGTTTCAATAATTACAGGGGAAGGCGGCTCATGGGCATGCAGCCCTGCAGTTTATTGGCAGGATGCTCTCACGAATTATTATTTCCGTGGATTGGGAGTACTTTCAGACGGCACAATTAGCCCTGTTGGTGACAACAAAAATGCCGCCTCCGGAGCGGATTTACTTTGGGCGACTACTCCAAAACATACGGGAGAAGATATAAATGGCATCACTCAGACGGTGGAGGAGGGCGCTGCGATAGAGCCTCGCACATCCGAGGTTCCGCTTCGTTTTGAACACGCAATGAGCCGTGTCAAATTCATCTTGCAGACAGGCACAGGTGAAGATGCCGTTGACCTGACAGGGGCGACCATCACCATACCGGGTGTGCTGTCGGAGGGAACCATTGATGTTGCGGACGGTGAAATAACCCCGTCATCGGCAACCCACGATATTGTCACTGAAAGTGGCGAGTTCAATGTCGAAATCCCTCAATCACTTGATGATCTTAGACTTACCGTGACTCTTAATGACGGAAAAACCAAATACAGCGTCTTGCTGACCGATTGCAAGGACGGAAATGGCGATTACATAACCAAGTGGGAGAGGGGACGCTCTTATGTTTATACCATCACTCTCGGAAAGGAGGAGATTACTTTCAGGGCGATGATCAAGGACTGGGTGGAGACTACCGGAGGCGGAAATGCTTCGCTTGACTGGGATTAACAAATATGCAGGGAATCAGACATATTGCGATTTTCATGGCAGTGGCATCGGTCATTGCCATGGCTTCGTGTGTCAAGGATCCTGCTCCTGTGCCTGTTGTCCCCGATGATACTTTCAAGGGGGAGATGGTGCAGCTGGCTGCCGGAACGACCGTCAATTCGGTGAGCACCCGTGCTGAGGAAAGTAACGGAGGTATCTCCATTACTCCGGGTACGACATATTATATGCCTGATTCATACCGTTTTGTGTGCCGTATGTATTATAAGGCATCCACAGCCGGCAACGACTTCGATGTGACCGGCGGTTCGGATATCACTACTTGGCTGAAGGTCGAGGGCAACAAGGGCAATTCCCTCTACTGGAGGAACAGTTTCCTGGCCCTGGACAAGAATGATCCCGGTCTTTTCGATGTGTTCGGCAATGATGCCGAGGCTACCTGCCTGTATTGGCAGAACCGTAAGGAGCATGCCTTTCTTGCGTGGACGGATTTGAACAAGGCCAGGACTAACACCTATCTTCCGGACAGGAATTCAGGTTCCCTGAAATTCGTTCCGGAGGATGTCATGTATGAAAAGTATATGGGAGTGCAGGCCGAGCAGTGGGTTGACAGCGGGTTCGAGGTGTTCACCGGCGGGGTCAATCTGGAGTTTGACACATGGGAGAATCTGCGAACCTATATGGAGAGCGGTACCAATTATGAGGATAATATCAAGGACAAGGTGCCGGACGGGATTACCGATGCGGATTTTGAAGGCCAGAAGTATTATTATCAGTTCGGCTGGTCGTGCAAGTATTCCGAGGCAGTGGCAACGGAAACAAATACGGACGAGCTGCACAGGAAATATGGCTGGATCCGTTACCACATGTTCTATGACAAAATGACTTACGAAGGTCCCGTTTCGGGTGAGGACATAGAGGTCAGGACAGATGATGAGGGAAATCCAACCTTTCTTTATGACAAGGCCGCCAACAAATATCTGGCGGAAATCGTGTATGACAAGGGCAATCCTTCCGATCAGTCATTGTGGAAATACAATCTTACCGATGAATATGGAAATGTGAGGTATAATGAGGAAAATCCACGCTATACTTTTTATTTCCAGATACTCCAGCAGAAGCAGTTGCGTGATGTGGTGACTTTGCTCCCTGCCAATGTGTTCGACCTGACCAGAGGTGACAAGAACCTGATTTCAGAGCAGCCGGACATTTGTCAGGCTCTCACCAGGCAGGCCCCTCTGGGAGCGACTCAGTCGGCCAACCGTGTGAATCTGTATTTCAAGCATCAGTTCAGCCTCGTGCAGGTGAATATCAAGTGTTCGGCTGACCTTTCTGTGGTTATCGGCAAGGACGATATCACCAAGGTGGAGCTTCTCGGTGTGAGTGAAAAGGGCTATGTCTTCACAGAAATTGACAAGGATGGAAATGTGGAGCCTGCTGCATACGAGCCCGTCGATATCACCAAATATTCGGATGCGCATCTGTCAGAAAATGAGTTCGGTACTTCTTTCGAGATGTTCGACATGGCTCAGGGTAATGCGGACTATGAATATCCTGCCGGATATATCAAATCATATAATGCTTTGACTTTCGGACAGTTGCAGGCTATCCGGATTACCTGGAAGGAGCCTGATTCGGGCATTGTCCATAAATCCACCTACAATGTGAAGGATGACCAGTTGAGGAACCTGCACAGCGGGTACAAATATATATGGAATATTGAACTCAGGCGTGGTACCCTGGCGATTGTGCGAACCGAGATTGTGGATTGGATCGTGCCGGAAGGGGAACTGGAGTATGATACCGACGGTACCATCGACAAGAACGGAAATTAAGGTTCTCACATGCGGAACCTGAGAATGGAATTCAGGATAAATGAGGTTGTCAGATAAATATATATATATTATTGCCGTGGCTTTGCTCGCGCTTTCGGCCTGCCAGAGGGTGGATTTGCCTGCCCCTGCGGAGGATGGCGGGATTGTCCCCGGCGAGAAGGTGCTTTTTACCACCATGCTCCCGGATGTGGCGGCCTCCACCCGAAGTGCCAAGGATGAATGGACTACGGAGGTAAATTCGTATAAGCCTGTAAACCACGATTACAGCTTCGAGGTCACAATGTTCAAAAATGGCGAGGCGACGGCCGTCGGGACAAGCACATACAGGCCGGCACAGACAACAGACATAGGGCCTGGGGCAATCGTGGGCTATGACGGCACTCTCTCACATACAGGCGCTTCCCCTCTTCTGTGGCAGGATAATGTGAGTGAATGGGGATTCGAAGCTCAGGCAAACAACAATGAACTTTCCGCCGACCAGAGCACTCAGGAAAAATGGCTTGCAATGGACTATCTTACCGGTCATTCATATCTCCCTCTCTGGGATGAGGAAAACGGGCAGGGAAGCGACCCTGAGACCATAATGTACAAGACCAGCAAGCAATGGTATGCAGACAACAAAACGGCCAAGGACCTTTCCGGGCTTATGGTCAGCAGCAATGAGGATTACAAGAAGATTCCTCTTTACATGAAGCATGAGAGGGCCTGGATTACCATCATCCTGAAGGCTGGTGAGGGTGTAAGGCGTGAGGCTCTTGATTTTGCCACTGCAGAGAGCAATATCAGCTTGACTGTCAACAGCTATGCTCCCGGTCAGTCCGTGGCTTTCCCTGTCACCAATGCATGGGCAAGCGAGTATTTGGTTGATTATGAAAAGGATAAGAATGGCCCTGCACAGACTGGGGTAAGTACTACAAGGTACGATGCCATCGTGATGCCTCACAATTATGCCACTGATAAGGAAAATGAACTTATTGCAAAGATTAATCTTTCCAACCAGAATTTCTCATTTTATGCCGCCAATGACCAGCGCTATGTCAGCGGATCGGAGGAACAGGCTGCCGATGAGGCATACAACCTGAAGGCCGGCAAGCATCTGACCATCACGGCCACTCTGTCCCGTGAAAGCCGCAAGATTCTGATTACTGCATGGATAGAGGACTGGACTGAGGTGGCGACGAATACCATCTGCGACGACTATGGCCAGAACGGTGACCCGATTGTAATCAAGAATAAACAGGAACTGATTGATTATCTTGCAGATCCGAAGAAAAACAGTCAGGGTAACGTGGCCATCATCCAGCCTACCGAGCTCAATCTTGATGCAGGGGAGCCTTGGTCTTCCACCTATGAGCTGAATTCCACCCTGAATCTTGCCGGATGCATGCTTACCACAGGTAATCAGCTTTTTACGAAGATGACTTCAAGTGCCAACCTTGTGAACGGCACGATAGTCGTTTCGGAAGGTTCGACGGTGAAATATACCATAGCCGACAGCAATGAGGGTATGATTGAGCGTGTGAATATTGTCACCAAAGATGAAAATACCACGGCGAAGGCTACGGTTGCCGGCCTTGTGGGCCTGAATACAGGCACAATTTATCAATGTTCATCCACTCTTCCGGTCTGCGCCGATGCTGCTGTGACCATAACCGGCCCAGACGGTACTACCTCCTATTCGGGATATATCGGTGGAATAGCAGCAGTGTCCGTATCAAAGGATGGTACTTCGATGGCGGTGATTGACGGTTGTGATGTTAATGCTCCGGTGAATGGCAATTCGGGTGATGGGGAACATCCGATGAAGGGAGGTGGAATAGTCGGAATCGCTACCGGACGTGTGTCGAGCAATGTCTATGAATATGGCATTACCTTGAAACAGGATCCGCTTTATTTCAAGAATATTTTCGCTGATGCCGGCACGACCGATCTCAGGGCTTATGGCAATGCGTGGCCGAACACTGCGAAGAATCCTATCGGAAGCAATGAACTTACCAATCCGAACAATTATTCCGGGGAGCTTTTCGATGCAGTGATTGACTCTCAGGATCAGCTCCATACTCTGATGCAGCCTGAGTACAATATCACCGGACGGAAATATCGTATTTCCAGGAGTTTTACAGTGACGGCTGCCAATGACGAGAATGACTGGACACATGGCACTGTTAAGGCTGATGACCATGAGGCGGGCGTGAACAATGTCTCGTTCAACCTTGACGGCAACGGCAAGACCATTACTCTCACGGGTACAAAGACTGTGAGGACAACCACTGGAAAGAATCTGTCGGATGGTGTTGTTACTGAATATGTTACGGCTCCGATGCTTTTCAATTACGTGTTCGGGGAGATCAAAGACCTTACGATTTATCTGGAGACTTCCCTGGTGGCTTCGCCTTCTGAAAAGGAGAATACCGTCGGCGAGGTTACTCAGACCGTTTATACCGCGGAGGATGCCATCGCTCCTCTGGCCTATGCCGTTTATGGTGAAAATGCCCGTCTTGCCAATGTGAAGGTCAAGGCCCATAAGGATGTGGATGGCGAGAATGACGTGTTTGTGCAGGCTTCTACTCCGGCGGGTCTGGTGGTCTGGGCCTATGGCGGTGCTACCATAACCGGGTGCAAGGTGCAGGTGCCGGTGAGGATGTGGCTCCCTGAGAGCATGGGAGAGACTTCGAAGCATTATGCCGGGGGTATCGTGGCCGTTGCCGCAAAGGCTTCCATCAGCGAGTGTACCTATCTTGGAAACAAGGAGAATTCCGTCAGCGGTGCCAAGGTTTCGACTTCTGCCATCAAATCTCCGAATTATTTCTATGGCGGCATTGTGGGAGGTACTTCCTACAAGGGTGAGGAGAGTCCTTCGCTTCTGATTGCCGACTGTACAAGCTGGTTCATTGCCACGCGTGAGACTGCTGAAAGTGAGGACAAGAGTGCCAAGGGTGCCATAATTGCCTATCCTTGCTATGCTGACAAGGACAGCGGCGGAAGCCTTATTACCAACGGAATGGATCCGGACCGTAAGAGCGAAGGTAACTGGTGGCCGCTTTCCGCAATCGGAGCACACGACTGGGCAAGCGGGCTCAGTGAGGAACTGGTAATCGGAAAGAGGAATGCCATCAATCCGACTTATGATGCTAATTTTTAATGGGAATGAGGTCAAGACTTTCATATATATGTTTTGTGGTTGCGCTTGTGGCTCTTGCTTCTTGCGCAGAGCGGTTGCGTCCGGAAGTTGCGCCGGGGCAGGACCGTGCCATCGAGGTGGGGGTGGATGCCGTCCTGATGAGTGTGTCCTCGGACATTGCTCCTCTGGGGCAGGCCGATGTGCCTGTGAAGGCGGATGAAACCACTTCCAAACCGGCTGAACAGGTGTCATGGCTTATCCAGCCTTTGAAGCAGGGACTTGACATCACTTATGGACTGGTGGGGAACAAGGCGACGGAGAAGGTGGCTATCCTGAAGCTTCAGGGAGGTACTGAGAATGACTTGGACTATGATACCAACGAGCACAGTGGTTATGCCGTATATACTTTCAATTATCGAGCTGCCGACGGTACTCCGACTTCCGATAAAGCTCAGTGGCTTGGCAACGGACCGCATTATTTCGAGGGTGTGCATGTGCCGAACCGTATCCGTTATTCGACAAATGCTTCCGAGCTTGACAATGACAGGACGGATTTCAATGGCGTTGCCAATGTCAAGGCAGTGAAGTTGCTGACTACCGACCAGAGTGATGATGCCGAGGTGGGTGATGACAACAACCTTGGTAATTATGTCTTGCTTTCGCACTACCTTGGTATGCCGGCAAATACGAAGATTTCCGCAACCGTGTCGCGTATCCTGCTTCCGTTCCGTCACCGTCTGTCCCATGTGCTGGCCTATATCCTGATTGACCCGACTTTGGGTACGACCATCAAGGGTTATACTCCGATGGAAAGGAATGAAGCGGGGGAGGTTGCTGTGTGCGATGATCCGAGTACGAGTTCCATCAGGTTCTGCAATGTGGATGTGCTCAGGGGTGTGCATGACGTGTAT
The DNA here is from genome assembly GCA_051889855.1 of Candidatus Cryptobacteroides sp. Taxonomy (GTDB): domain Bacteria; phylum Bacteroidota; class Bacteroidia; order Bacteroidales; family UBA932; genus Cryptobacteroides. The sequence goes on from JBJFDE010000296.1 coordinate 13,591, forward strand.
GACGAGAATACCAAGCTGCATACGCTCACTCCGGACTGGGCGGAGAAGGTGCGTAAGGTTGTGCCTCATTTCTATGACGAGTTGGAGAGCATAGCCGTCTATATGCACGTTGAAAAGGAAAAGTTCATATATCCGTCAAATAAGGATTACGCTGGTATAGATAATTGGTACACAAATACTTACAATAAATCCATCAGTGCAGGTATGACTCCCGGACAGGCTGCTGCCGAGGCTCAGAAGGTCACCGGTTATTCAAAGAAAGTTTACACCAAGGTGCCTGTATATGACCTGATTGTACGCCCGACTTATACATCCTATGAGTCTGTGATGTATGATGAGAAGGGATATGAGAATGAAAATGAGCGTCAGGCTCTTGCCGCAAGGAAGAATAAGATTGATTTTGAAATCACTTTGACTAACGGGCTTTCATATCAGAAGGAGTTTGTCTTCGACCTGGATGCCAATTATGAGACCATCGTGTATCTTACCATCAACCGAGAGGGTATTGACTATAATTCTTCCGGTGCGGACACATGGATTGAGAACAGCAAGGAGGATTATTACTACGGCGTTGACAATAAAAATGGCAACACCCTTTCGAAGGCAGGGAGTTCGTGGCAGAGGGCATTCACCCGCAGGAAAGACAGCTATGTCGGGGATGGCGGCGACAAGGTGACTGACGGCGGTTTCTACGATGAGGGTACGGACAATGGCAAGCCGGGCACAGGGGCCAATGCCGGCGGCAATGACGATGCTACGGGACAGTATCTGAGTGAGGCCACATGGATCAGGTATTTTTCTCAGGCATACAAGGGCGGAGAACATCACGGGGATTATTTCATCCTAAGCTATGATATTACAATCGATGCTCGCAGCCTGCCGGATGATTTTGTCTTTACAGGACATCTGGATGCATTCGGACAGGATGACAGGAAGTACCACACCATCACCCTCACCAATACTGGCACTCCGTGGAAGGAATATTTGGAAACGACTGATTATGATCTGGAAACGCTTTATCGTTCCATTCCTTCGGAGAAATATTCCGATGAGCTTGGGGAGGTTTATTCTTTGCCGGAGCTTTATACCAGGACGCATTATGATGATGTTTATTATACTCAGGAAGAGTGTGATTTGCTGAACAGGCCGCATCTTGTTTCTTATATAGAAACTCCTGCAGAGTATTATCAGGATGTTGACGAGTATAATGCTGCGAATGGTACAACTTTGACACAGGAAGAGTTTGATAAACTGACCAACGAGGAAAAAATCAAGACGCTTGCCGTAGTCAAAAATCCTGGTAACGAGGGCTATGTGCCTCATTATGAGGAAGGTTATACTCCAATTACCACTTCGGACATCAAGACGGTCGCTTATGATGTCTATACGCTCGCATCTCCTTCCATCGCTGATGTGATGAACGGGAAAGAGGATTATTATGTGCGAATAAATGATACGGATCCTTATGAGCATGCGCTTTATGATGAGTCACAAGGCAAGCCTTCGAAACTGTATAAGATGATTCAGCATACCTCAGGGACGGCTCTGTTTGCCGGCCTGGATGGAATATATACCACCAATCAGGAGCAGGGACGTTCGCCTTGGGAGGCCAATGTCCATAAGGAGACAGTGACCGTGGGTGGCAAGACTAATACTTTCTGGCTTCCATATAAGGATGAGACAAGCGGCTGGAGGGCTGAAGTGATGAATCTGACCCTCAAGGGTGCAAAGCTCTTCAGGGAGGGGGCTGTGGAAAGCGGAATGGTCACTGGAAACGTTGAAAATTGCAAGGACGGAGCAGATGGCACCGAAAGGGTAGAAGACCATACTCCTGCAATGCCGAAATATTATTGATAGGTGGTCCCCGAATTTGAGATATTTGACAATGAGACATTCATATAAATATATATTGGCATCGATTGCGATGGCCCTTCTGCTTCTCTCCTGCACCAAGGACAGATTCAGGGAAAATCCTCTGACCCCGTCCCAGGAGGCGCTGGTGGGCACTGCCGTCAATTTCAATATTTCCGTGGCTGACAAATTTGTCGAGCGTTCTTCATGGAAACCGGGTACAAAGGCCTCATCATATACATCTTTTGACGACGGCACATTCAACCAGAACGACCGCATGCGTATTTATCGTAACTATTGGGATGATGAAAGCAGAAAATGGTCGTCCCAGGAGGCCTATCGTACTTATTATCTCAAATATCGTTACGGTGCCGGCGACATCATGCTGGGCAAGGACTGGTTCCCTGAAGCAGGACGGCAGGGGTATGATGACAAGGACGGAGACGGTACCTATGAATCATTCGTACAGGCTGAAAATGACTCACTTACATGGGACAATGGTTCCACAATACGTTTCCGTGCCTGGAGTTTGAGCAATTACCAAAATGCTTTGAGGAATGCCAGGTCTGACTATTTTTATCCTGATTTCTGCATTGCTGACTGGGTGAGCTCTGCCGGTCCGACCGAGGGCATTCCGTTGGTGCTCAATCATCAGGGAAGCCGCATCTGTTTCAAGGTCAAGGCTGGCGGAAATGAGATCCGGCGTGTGGAAATCTGTGCTGACATCAATCCGGACGGCTCCGCTCGCGAGGATGGATGGAAGGATTACAAATATGCCGACAATTCGGACAATACCGAGAATGACAATTCCTCCTCTGAGGCAGGAAAGTCCGATGAACAGGCGAAGGAGGAGTGCAGAGTCGTGTCGGAAATCTACAAGAGGATGTGCATGCCCTCCGGCGTGGACATAGATATGGGTACTCTGAAAGCTGTCAAGAAGGACAAGTGGAATGCTCTGGCTCCGGCTCAGGTCAGGGCTATCGAGGAGCAGCCTGATGATATTTTCATGAAGTTCGGCCAGTACAGCCAGTCAGATATTGCCTCCGATGCCAAACGTCCGTTCTTCTGCAATATCAACGGCGGACATTATATGATCACAATCCCTTATGACATGTCCGGCGACGGACCGAATCAGGGTGAGGTCTTCATTCTTCCGCCATATACCCGTTTTCGTATCTATATGTATGACGTAAATAACGGTGACGAGAACAATGTGGATAAATATGAGGGAAAATATCATATTTTTACTCTTGCGGATGCGAAGAATCCATCCACCGATGAACAGGCTTTCCCGGACGGCATAAAACTGGAGCCGGGCACAAGTTACACATTCAGAGTGGGTTATCGTTATAATTCCCTCTATGTCGTTGTTGACAGCAGCCTGTCTTGGATTGAACAGGATGAGACATCTTCCGATGCTGCCGACCAGGCGGAGCAGATGCCCGAATCCACGACAGCGGATTATCAATGGTGGAAAAAGGCCATCAGCGATGCATGCTCTGCTGCCGGTACGGGCGACTATAAGCCTGATTTCAAGATAAATACTCCGAAGGAGTTCCTCGAATTCATAAAATTGGTTAACGGCACTGCCGCGACGGCGACTTCCGGGCTTTACCGGCTTGTAAAGACATATAAGACTGTCATCGTAGGCGGTCAGACCATCAAGGAACCGGCGACTTATGGATGGTCCACCAGAAACAGCCAGTATAATCCCGAGTGGATTGAGGAGGAAGATGCTGAGAAACTGGGCTATATTTTTTATGACCATTATTATCCTGCCAATGCCGACAAGGCTGCATATTCGGACAGGGATTATCTGAAGGGGCCTTATCCTTTCTATGATGATAACCTGCGTCTTAATTTCACTGTCACTTTAGGCTCTGACCTGGATCTGAAGGACTGGGCTCTGGAGAGCATCGGAAATGCTGCCGGCAATCCTTTCATGGGCTGTTTCGATGGTGCAGGGCATTCTCTTATCAATCTGAATCTCAAGGATGAATGCCTGTTCGGCTACATTGACGGCAAGGCTCCGAACGGGGCTGCAATTACAAATTTAAGGATTGAGAGCCAGCACAATACTTGTATTTTGGGGACTGGCGTGAATCCTGTTTACATTGCGGGTATTTCATTGCTTGCTCCAAGTTCGGGAAGCAGCATTGCAAGGAGCCTGAGCATGACGGAGGGCGTAAAGGGTACGTCCTATGTCGTGGGATGCATCCATGTTGGTGATGCCGGCGGGGCTTTGGTCTCGACTGCTTCCGACGTGAATATATTCGGCTGCATGCAGGCTGCCGCAGGTCTTGGCTCTCAAGGGGCTCTTGTCGGGACTGATGTCAAGTCTTCTTTCAAGCCTCAGGTCAAGCTGAGTACCCAGAAATCGACAGGCAATTGTTCGACCAAGCCTTCGTTCCGCAATTTCATGTGCAATTACTATGACAGCAGTTTGTCGCCTTCTGCCACTGCCGTGGGTGGTGTGGCTGACGATTATTCTCTTCTGGAATATATAAGGGGAGCGACTACCGACATTATGATGGCCAGAAATGATTTCCTTACCAGGGATGTGCCTATGGCTACGCTCATAAAGCAGTCCAACTATAAGCAGTATTATGGACTTGCTCCTTGGCATGCAATGAATTACGCAATCTGGTGGTATAATTATAATAGGGGATCCAAGCATCCTTGCAAGATGAAGTTTGTGTATGATGCCTCGGGATACAGGCATCGTTATCCGGTGCTTGTGCCGGGTGATCTGGCAAGCAGTGAAGTGAGTGCCTGGAATCCTGTTGAACAGCCTAATTAACATGACTGAGTTGATGAGAAAATATAGGTTTCTGATGCTTGCTCTGGTCTGTGCCGGGGCTTTGGCAGGGCTTTTTCTGCCGCTTGGCTGTACCAAGGCGGAGGGGGAGGCTTTTGAATCTTTGCGTTTCAGGGTCACCGTGGACGGTTTTGACGGGGAGGATGTGATGACCAAGACTTCTGCTGATGGTTTGTCCTGGGAGAATGGGGATAAGTTCCGTATGAAGATTATCTGTCCTCATACCAATGATCATCAGAATGGTGAGATATGGAGTTCGTCATTCTATACCATAACTATGAATGGTTCCCAGACTTATGTGAGTTCGGCCATCACAACGACGGCTCAGGCTACGACTTACGTCTTTACTGCCCAGAACACTACCGGCAACAGGATTTTCGTTGTGGATAAGTATCGCTACAATCGACCGAGCAATTTTTTCCATGCTGACCAGAGCAAGCTGGACAACTTCAAAGACAGCGATGTGGTGTGGGCACAGGCTGTGCGTCAGACTGGTGCGCAGGAGGTGCACTTGAATTTCAAGCATAAGATTGCCAGGCTGGATATTTGGGTTGATGATTCTGCTCTTGTGGATGAGCTGGACCAGCCGGTTCCTTTTTCCGAGGGTGCTGTCCTGACTCTGGAGGGTATGCCGGATATCGACGGGGCTGAGATTGTGGTGGGGGATTACTATGCTGATCTTGGTTATGAGGATCAGAATTATTGTTACAGGCAGAAGGCTTCATGCAGTTATGAGAATAATGGGAAAGTGCTTGGTATTGAAGTTATTGACGAGGATGCAAAGCGTTCGAGCATAGCGCCGTTTTCTGGTGGCCCGACCGTGCTTGGTGGGCATTACAGCAAGCTTCTTTCTCCGGTTGCAAACGATGCTGTCTATACGGCTTATTGTGCGGGGAGAGTTGCCGGGAAGTTGCATTATATGCTTTATGTGCCGCCTTGCGTGCTGGAGCAGAAGGCTGTTTTCTGGCTGCGTGACGGGCAGAGGCGTTTCAGTGCTCCTTTGGAGACTTTGGCTTTTGAGCAGGGGAGGGCTTATCCTGTGGTGCTTCGGTTTGGAAACGGGTCGGAATCGGGTTCAGGCTCGGAATCGGGTTCAGGCTCGGAATCGGGTTCAGGCTCGGAATCGGGTGAAGGCTCGGGTTCAGAATCAGGTTCAGGCTCGGGTGAAGGGGCAGGGACCGTCGGGAATGAATAATTTATGAATGAAATGAAGCGGATTATATCATATATATTTTTGGCTGTCTGCATCTTGCCGGGCATACTGCCGGGCCTTTCGTCCTGCACCAAACCGGATCCGGTCCATGGTGGCGGTGATGAGGTAGAACTCTTTGGCGTACAGGCTGTTGTCTATGATGGAACGGCCACCCGCGCTCCAGCTCTCGACAAGGAGAACTATGTTGGCCGCAGCAGTTTCAACAACAACGACGTGATGGTACTGACCAATATCCAGCGTACTGTCAGCCCTATTGCCGGGTTCTCATATTATGACATTGAATATATCCATGAGATTGAGGCCGGTCAGTCTTCCGGTGGTTGGACCCGTGATGACAGCAAGGGATATACTGCCGCTTCTTCAGCTGCTCCTGAACGCATTTACTGGAGTGATGCAGCAAATCCACATACATACATCGGTTATTGTCTCCCTCAGCAGCCGGATGGGGCTGTTTTCGACTGGGGGGCTGTGAATACCTCCGGAACTGGTGGTACAGGGGCTTCATCAGGCACCGTGGCGACTGGTGGCATCGGGGCGACGGCAAAATATTACGGTTCATTGGGAGATCCTTCCAAAACGGGCGAAGGCGAATTCATAGACCATACCGACAGCCTCAAAATATGCCATGATGATCTTCTGCTCACATATTCCACTGACAAGGTTGCGGAGGTAGGTGGCTCGGTGGCAAAGTTATATTTCCGTCATGCCCTTGCGAATGTGCGAGTGATTGTGAATATAGCCGGTTTCTCTTCAAGCAGTGAGTCTGCGGACAGCCGTGCGAGGGTTACGGAGATGGTCCTTAAGGATATGCCTGTGATGTATAAATGGTCACAGACTTCGTGGGGCGTTGAGGCGTTGACGGCTTCGGACAAGGATGCTCTTGATATTGTTTATGGTTCAGGCTCGGGTTCAGGTTCTGGTTCAGGTTCTGGTTCAGGTTCGGGAGCCGCTCCGGGATATGATCAGAAGAAGGATATAAAGATGTGGATTCCACGCACCGAGGGCGAGGGTAGCGGAGTTGGACGACAGTTCGTTTTTTACGCTTTGGCCGTGCCTTGTTCGATGGAGGCAAATGAGTTCGTAATGTCGTTCAATGTCAAATATCAGGATCCGATGAACCCATGGGAGGATGAATCCGGGACTGTTCCGAATATGATTAATCATAGATATCAAGCTGTCATGAAGGCACCGATTGAGTTCAGGGCAGGCTATTGCACAACGGTGAACATTTCGCTGAACCATAGTGACGAGGAAATGACTGTGGGCGCTGAATACATGGACTGGCAGCAGATTGAGACTCCGGACCAGGGAGAGTTGAAGAAGAACCCTACCATGCTTACTTCTAAAATGCTGGACAGGAACAATTTTACTATTCTCGGGGATGCCAAGGCTAATGAGGATGATGCTACCTGGCTGTATGTCAGGAAGATTGACGATGGTACGGGTACTTTGGTGCCGAAAGATACAGTGGACATTTATGGAAATGACGGCTCGTCTTCACACCCTTACAAGATTGCAACGGCCCAGCAACTGGTTTCTTTTGCTTATGAGGTGAAGC
>JBJFDE010000297.1:0-1593 GCA_051889855.1 Candidatus Cryptobacteroides sp.
AAGCGAAATAAGAAATCCTGAACTTTGGCCTGAAGGTCGCATGAAGATTGACTGGGTAAGGCATCATATGCCTCTTCTGAACGGTTTGGAAAAAGAGTTTAAGCAGACTCTTCCTTTCAAAGGACTGAAGGTTGCTCTCTCCGTACATCTTGAAGCCAAGACCGCATACCTTTGTGAAGTGCTGGCCTCAGGTGGAGCCAACATGTATGTAACGGGAAGCAATCCGCTTTCCACTCAGGATGACGTTGCAGCAGCTCTCGTTCATGAGGGGCTGAATGTATTTGCATGGTACGGAGCCTCGGCTCAGGAATATGAAGACCATATAAGAAGGGTTCTGGAAATCGGTCCGAATATCATCATAGATGATGGAGGAGATCTGGTGAATCTGATGCATACGGAATTCAGGCATCTGATACCGGAAGTTATCGGAGGATGCGAGGAGACTACCACCGGAATTCTCAGACTCATCGCTTTGAATAAGGCCGGAGCCTTGGAGTTCCCGATGATGCTTGTCAACAATGCAGATTCAAAGCATTTGTTTGACAACCGTTATGGCACAGGTCAGTCTGTATGGGATGGCATAAATCGTACGACCAACCTTATCGTAGCGGGTAAAAATGTTGTAGTTGCCGGCTATGGATGGTGTGGAAAAGGTGTCGCCATGCGTGCGAAAGGTCTTGGCGCAGAGGTTATCATTACCGAGGTCGATCCAATCAAGGCAATGGAGGCCGTTATGGATGGATTCAAAGTGATGAAGATGGATCAGGCAGCGAAGCTTGGTGACTTTTTTATTACGGTGACCGGATGTGACGGAGTCATCAATGAGAATCATTTCCTCAGCATGAAGGATGGTGCCATCTGCTGCAATGCCGGACATTTCGACTGTGAGGTTGATGTAGCGGCCCTCAAGGCCATGGCTGTAAGTGAAAAACAGGCCAGGAAAAATATCATGGGATACACACTTTCCAATGGAAATACCATATATATACTTGCAGAGGGGCGTCTTGTCAATCTTGCAGCAGGTGACGGACATCCCGCGGAGATTATGGATATGTCGTTTGCCATCCAGGCCCTCAGCGCAAAGTATCTGGTGGAGAATCGAGACAAAGTGTCAAGGGAAAAGGGTAAAATGGTCAATGATGTCCCCGTTGAGATTGACAGGGAAGTTGCATCCCGTAAGTTGAATTATTGGGGATGTGAGATCGATGTTCTCACTCCGGAACAGAAAAAATACCTCTTCGGAGAGTAAAAAGAATGGTGATTTCGTCATAATGTGTGATTTTTTGCAAAAAAAATTGCAGAACGCTTGCAGGAATAAAAAAAAGTCGTACCTTTGCAATCCCGTTACACAAATGACGGACACGCGGAAATAGCTCAGTTGGTAGAGCACAACCTTGCCAAGGTTGGGGTCGCGAGTTCGAGTCTCGTTTTCCGCTCCATTCAGGGATGAATCTCAAACAGGTTCATCCCTCATTTTTTGTACGCCCTTCCCGGACTCGAACTCGCGACTCAACGTAAAATCGACTTGAACAATATAGGGATCACCGGAAAAAGTATGTGTCTATGCATAGATATTGGCAAGTCTGAATAGGA
>JBJFDE010000298.1:0-1593 GCA_051889855.1 Candidatus Cryptobacteroides sp.
GTACCGACCTTCCTAAGGTCAACCTGAACAAGAATGTCCTCAATCGCTGGACAGGCGAAGGCACTTCAAACACTCAGCCTCGTTTCACGACATCTGACGGCCTTAACCTTTACATTTCAGATGCCCTCATGGAGAATGCAGCATTCCTCCGCTGCCGTAACCTCCAGATTGGTTATACCATACCTCAGAGATGGACCAAGAAAGTCGGCATCCAGCGTCTGAGAGTATATGGCCAGGCTGAAAACCTCTTCACCATTACCAAATACACCGGTTGTGACCCTGAAGTTACAGGTGATTCAGGCGGATATGGTACCGCTTACGGTATTGACAAGGGTGTCTATCCACAGGCACGCACATTCTCTGTTGGTCTGAATCTTAACTTCTAAAAATGCAGGAAACAATGAAAAAATTGATTTATATACTGAGCGCAGTTGCTGTTCTCTCGCTTACAGGTTGCGGCAAGGGTTTCATCACCCCTGTTCATAACTCAGCAGAGCCTATCGATGAGTATTTCATCGATGAAAGCCGCATCATGCAGTCTATGGTGGCCGCTTACAACCCACTTAACTGGCTTGACTATGGATGGGGATATACTCCTATCATGTTCGTATCAGACATCATGGCAGACGATATCTACTGCGGCGGATCTGATGAAAACGACCAGGCATCCCTTTCACGTACACACTTGTACAAGGTGACTGCTACCGAGCAGTGCAGCAGCCTTTGGACAGCCCTTTATTCTGGTATCAACCGTTCATGTGTGCTCATTGAGCATGTGGATATGGTTCCTGACATCAGTGAAAGCCTCAGAAACCAGCTCGTAGCAGAAGGTATTGTTCTGAAGGCATATTACTATACACATCTTTGGAAACTTTGGGGAAATATTCCGTATTATGATGTAAACCTTACTGAGCCTTACCGTGCACCGCAGCTTAAAGCTGATGAGGTTTATGAGAAGATTGCTTCAAATCTTGAGGAAGCCATCGGAATGAATGCTCTTCCTGACAAGGCTTCTGCCGGCAACGAAGGACGTGTTACTCAGGATATGGCAAAGATGCTCTATGCAGAAGTTGTCATGTATCAGAACGATGCAGCCCGTTATGCCAAGGCTCTCGAGTACATGGAAAGCATCATCAACAGCGGAAGATATTCTCTTGTGACTGATTATGCTTCAATGTGGGAAGTTGAAGGTGAGTGGGGTCCTGAATCAATCTGGGAAATCAACTTCACCTCTGTAGGTGCTACCCGTGACTGGGGCAGCATGCTTTCTTCCGGCGGACACGTTTACGGTACTCTCATCGGTATCAACGGTGCCAAGAAAGACTGGTATTCAGGCTGGGGCTTCGGACCTGTTGCAGCTTCTGCCTATGAAATGTACGGTGACGGTGATGTCCGTCGTGATGTTGCCATCCTCGACTGGACAAACGAGCAGGACAGCTATTCACCACGTTGGCAGGATACCGGATATTTCCAGAGAAAATATATCGGGCGTAAAGATGGTACAGCCGGATGCCTCGGTGCAGCAGACGTTAACCAGAGCAGCAACTTCCGTATCTACCGTTATGCTGAGACCCTTCTCAACGCAGCCGAGCT
>JBJFDE010000299.1:0-1588 GCA_051889855.1 Candidatus Cryptobacteroides sp.
AAATAATATCCTCATTCTTTCCAATATTGAAAATCGGACTATCCTTGGAGAAAAAGCCTTGAGCCACCCAGTTCTGCATGATTTCGCCGTTGAAGCCAATCCAATACTCATTCCATCCGGTATTCTCATCCGGCTTGTAGGAATGCCATTCGCCTGGGAACAGAAGGAACATATAGCCTTCATTGACTTCTCTTTTCCCGGCTGTCCTAGATGAAAACATACCTTTGCCTTTGGTGATATAGAGCAACTGGAATTCATTCAGGACCCTTCCGCTCGTGGTATTGAAAATATAGCGGACGGGGTGATTATCCGGTGGATAACTTTCGCCCTCCGAGATAACCTGATGACCTACAGAGGTGATATATAATCCCCACTTATAATCATTGGCATTTACCGTTATGTATTTTCTCTGGTTAAAAAAATCGCTGATACCCATAATTAAAGCTTAACATTTGCGAATATACCTCTTTTTCAACTTATTCTGCTATCTTTGCCGCCTGATTTTGAAAAAATGCGAGATATATCATGAACAGTATCTTTATCGTATTGCCCATCCTCACAGTTCTGATGTTCGATCTCGGACTGACACTGCAAGGGAAGGACTTCATACTCGTACTCAAAAGGGGCAAAGCCGTGATTGCAGGAATGCTGGGACAGCTTGTCCTGCTGCCACTCATAGCCTGGGGCGTTGCAACCTTCTTGAACCTTAGTCCGCTGATGACCATCGGCCTTGTGCTCATAGCATGTTGCCCCGGAGGAAGCTCCAGCAATGTTTTCTCCAAACTTGCCAAAGGTGACGTAGCACTTTCAGTATCACTTACCGCTGTCAGCAGTATAATTACCCTGTTTACTATTCCGCTGATAATGCAAGTTACAACCGCGCATGCCGGCGAAGCCATCGGAATACATCTTCCTGTCAAGAACCTCCTGATGCAGAACATTGTCACAATGCTGCTCCCCATCATCATTGGCATATTTATCAGGCAGCGCTGGCAGAATGCAGCTGGCAAGATTGACCGTGTACTGTCAAAATTGGCCTTCCCTGCCCTGATGTTCCTGGCGGCAGTATTTTTCATTCAGCACAGGACAACCATAGCAGAAAACTTTTCGACACTCGGAATTGCGACCACAATGCTTCTGCTATGTGCCATAGCACTTGCTCTCGGGCTCTGCTACATTTTCAGGCTCAAGACTCAGGAAAGGCGCACCATTGTCATCGAAGTCGGCATGCAGAACGCAGCCCAGGCCATTGCAATTGCAAGCAGTCCGTTTGTCTTCAATGACGGGCGCATAGCGATACCGGCGATTATCTATGCCCTGATGATGAATATCATCCTTCTCATCTATGTTGGAATCGTCAGCAAAGGAAAAGTTATGTAAAGAAATATTAACCTATGAAAAATAAAGCAATAACGGTCGTTGTTTTCTCTCTGGCATCATGCCTTTGCACCTATGCCCAGGACAAGCAAAGCGGTGAAGTGGAGTTAGGTGCCGGATATGGTCATACAGCACCTTATCAGGCAAGCATAAAACTGAATATCGAGGGAAAGAAACTGAATTTTTCACCATTCATCGGGATTAAAGGCAT
>JBJFDE010000300.1:0-5611 GCA_051889855.1 Candidatus Cryptobacteroides sp.
GGACGTGTGACATTCGTGATATTCCATATTGCATTTGCGCCGGCACCATCCTGCAGCGTGCCGCGGGTCAGGGCATAGGTATATCTTTTGACTGGTTTGAATTCGCCTCGTGCTACCTTGGTCCCATCCGCAAGGATTCCGGCACCGTTTTCTCCGGCCTGGAAGTTTGAATAATATGCAGATGCCGCAAAATCATTGGCTCCAGCGTCCCAGAAAGATGGATTCAGCTCCACGTAAGGAGCCTCAGCCCTGTATTGTTCGCGTATTGCCTCATCCGGTATTGCATCAATGAGTCCGCTTCCGATGACTCCGATTGTGGACTCAAGCCGGAAGCCTACCGTAAGGCCCTTTTCCTGTGCTGTATCATAGGGATTCGGATCTGTATTGAAAGCAGATTTTGCAATGGTAAGTTCCGGATACTGAAGACTGTAGCTTTCTCCGTCAGGGAATTCCATAGGCAGGCCGCTTTCCATTTCTCCTACCTGAATCCAGTTGATTGTAATGCCGCTTTCATCGATTGGAGGGAGGAAAGGGGCAGCCGCCATAGTCTGGGGCATACCCGTAACCTCTGACACATAGGCCCCATCGTTGCTGCCCGGTTCATTGGCATAATAGACAACAAGAAGGTAACCGTTACCGAAAGCTCTTGCCGTGTTGGCTTCATAAACGCTCTGCCATTTACCATGGCCATAGGCAGGGTGGCAGTCCAGGCAGGACTTGCGCACAGAGGCCGGGCCAAGGCCCTTGAATGGGGCGGTATTCAGGGTAAAATTGCGTTCAAAGAACATTTCACCGTGATTGAAAGCAGACGTGAGTCCCTGCTGAGTGACTGCAGGGGTCTCATCTTCATAGCATCCTTCGGTGATATTGTCGGTGGTACCGAGAACTCCTCCCGGATACCATTCCTCGGCGCTGAAGTTTCCTACAGCCTGTCCTACATATTTGGCATCTGACTCCGGAACTGTTATGGGAGTATCAATATTTTTCACTTCACAGGATGCCAGCAGGCACAGGGAAGCAAAAGCTGCAATGATTATTCTTTTCGTTTTCATGGCTTTGATTAGTTAAAGTTTTGATATCCAATCAGCAGCCTCATTCAGAAGAGCATCGAGAGCATTAATTTCCACGATACATTTTTCTGCTTCCTCTGATGTCGGATTATCCACGAATGCGCCTTTGGCCATCGCATCATCAAGAGATTTGATTGCAGAGGAAAGGGCATTCTTGAGATTGGAGGCTTTTGACCATCCATTGTTCTGGAGGAAGGAGATAATTGATGCGTTGCCGGCGGTTTCAGCACCCTGCGCTCCATACAGGCTGTATTGGATTGAAAGAATATTGTCCTTGAAGTCCTCGTATGATTTCTTGGAATATGGGGATTCGATGTAGTCCGGATCGTACTCTGAGCTGCTTACATAGTGGGCTGTTCCTATTTTTGTATTGGCCACCTCATTGCAGATGTTCGAGCATCCGGCCACAAGGATGCTTGACACGGTTTCCTGCCAGTTGCGGTATGTGCTGCCCGCATTGCCCGTCTGAAGGAGGTTCTCTCCATAGGTCAGGCCGCTGTCCATCCTGGTATTGAGTTCAAGTTCATCCTCAACCAAAGCCACACGTTCTTCGGGGCAATCCGGATCCCAGGCCGCCTGAAGTTCGAAGCAATAGTTGCGGAGGTCCTCGGCGACAGCAGTAGCAAAGATGATTTCGCTCTTTCCAGAGATGTTTCGGCCGGCAAATGATTCATCATCTTCAATTCCGTTCAAAGCCTCAATGCTGCGGTTCTTTCCATCGCGGAAGATTATGAATTCAATTCCATGAAAACCCAATGAAGCAGCGCCGACCTCATCGACAGCGCCGGCACCTTCTTTGTCGAGGTCGGCGATTGTCTCGGCATTGGACAGGCTCTTTGCAAGTTTGTCCTTATCGAGCGGCCATGAGTCAATATGCGGGTCAATGCCATAGGCCGTTGCCGCGCCATAGAGGAAAGCCTCGCTCTGTTCCCACCATTTCCTTGCTTGAAGGAAGGTCTGGCAGATCCGGTCGATCTGCGTCTGGGTGAACGTCTCTGAGTTTTTCAATGCTGAAAGCTGGTTGTACAAGTCCTCAGTGGCATCGGCGAGATTACCGTAAATTGCATAAATTACATCAGGGACGTATTTTTCCACTGCGGCTTTAAGTTCTTTGTCCTGTTCGTTTTCCGTAATCGGATTCGGAGTTTTTTCACAAGCGAGTGCAGCAAAAATGCAGGCAAACGCAAGAATGTTGATGATTTTTGTTCTCATAATATTCACAGATTAATTATTTCTTGAAATATGCCATGTAGCAAATACCAATGTTAACAGATGGCTCGGGATTATAACCGGGCTTGAGGAAACGATGCGAATATTCCGCTTTTACAACTATTTGTGGTAAAGGAATATAATTCAAGCCTACGGCGATACGATGTTTGGCCGTCCATTCAGCTGCTTCCTGTCCCGTGTCGGGTATATAGGAATTGTAATATTCATATCTTCCGAAGAGAAACAGCTTCCTTTCCGTGTCTTTACGACTGAAAAATGAAAGAATATCATATCCGGCCTCACAACCGGCCGCTACAGCAGATTTACCTACGGCAGATTTGTCATACGGAGCATTGCTGGCACTGCGGTTGCGTTTCATATTGCTGATTATAGCTGCGTCTGCGACGTAACCGTAATCCGCATTGCCTCTTGCTATGAAATTTTTACCGGTATAGACGAAATCGAAGGCTCCAATGGCTGTGCGGCCTTTGACGCCGTAATATCGGGAGGTTTCCGGTATTTCTTCATAGGGGTATGTATTGTTGAAAGTCCTTCCGTAAAACCCGCTCAATGACAGGCGGAGGCCATTTATGGAATAGTTGTCTATCCTGGCGGCAAATCCCAGTTGATTTGCGACTTTGAATTCAAAGGGAGAACCTGCACCGTTTTTAATGAAGTTTTCTGTACTGAACAAATAGGCGTCAAGGCCGGCAATGGCCATCACTTCATAGCGCCAATGAGATATCTTTCCCCAAAGGCTCACTCCTGTATCGTGCCAGGTTGAAGGCAGGATAGTGTATTCACCTTCAGGACGATATACAGTGAAATAGTGCAAAGGTTCGTGGGCATTGTTGAGTCCTCCAACGGGGACGATGATATGTCCCATCCTTACGTTGAGTGCCGGGAAGAAGCTTTTCTGTATCCAGAACTGCTCAAGCTCCACCTCACCGCCTTTCTCGGTCTCGGACTCCCATTCTCCTGCCTCTTCGAATTCTTTCTCGACTGCGACTCCGGTTCCCGTGTGTTCGAACTCTATTTCGGTCTGCATAGTCCATCCCTTGCCGAAATCATATCCAAGGTATATGACTGCGTGAGGTATGTCGAACCTTCCGTGCTGTTCGCCTTTGTGGGATGATGCAGAGGAATAGCGATATACATTGTCGCTGTAGAAGTTTCGTGACAAAGCCACCTCGCCATAGCCTCCTATGGTCAGCCGGCTTCCTTTGGAAGTCGGCTGAGACTCCTGCTGAGGAGCTTGTTGGGACTCCTGCTGGGGAGCCTGTTGGGCCTCCTGCTGGGCAGATGCCGACAGGTTGCTAAGTATCAGAAAAATAGTTATAAAATAAGATGATTTCATTGATCCGAAAAATGTTTAAAATTTCGGATGCAAAATTATCCTATCCCCGAATGGCAGTCAATCCTCTGATTTTGGTATTTATTTTCGGCCTTGGAAACAGCCTGTCACTACTTGTTGGTATCGTCCTTCCTCTTGGGATTCATAGGGAACCAGCCCTTCTGAACCCTCTTTTTCTGTTCGAACAGTTCCAGGATGCTCCACAGACATGAGCATCCGAGCACTCCAAGTATTGGACTGAGAATCATACTCTCAACGCAAAGGCTTATCACTATGAAGAAAATGCCTGCGAGCAGAAATGCCCACCAGCAGCGTGTTCCGAAATAATATTCACTTTTTATTACTATAGGGTGGAATATTCCGATTAGGAGAAAAGTCACTATTGCAATGAGGATACCTGTAAAATTCATATTTGACATTTAAATTGAGCGAGCGAATTTCGCAATAAAAATCTCAATTTTCAATACCGTTGTTTCAGTATTTATATTAATTCGAAGGAACCGGCAAACGGCTGATGAAGTTCAGAAAATGCCATTTTGTCAAGTTAGTGTGCTAAAATGTCAGTATGTATCGACATTGATTCCCCAAAAAATCTTTGGCATTTGATTTGAGGATGGCTGTATTGCATTACTTCGCAAAGCGAAGTCAAAACTAAGGACAATAAAGTAAATAAATGTGAAACAATATGTTACCAAGTCGTAAAATCTACATGGGAATCACCGGTGCAGCACTGGTTGCCCTCGGAATCATTTGCATAAGCAATCCATTCTCAACAGTCATATCACTTGCGTGGGTACTCGGAATCCTTACCCTCATTTCAGGGTTTGCAACCCTGCTGAACTGGATAAACCTCAGAAGTTACTTTCCTCAAAGCGGTAGCATCCTGCTGTCTTCAGTCCTTCAGATAATAATCGGAATCTTGTTCCTCAGACACGACCTTGCCCTTGCAGCCATCATGCCTGTAATCTTTGCCCTCTTCCTCATAATCGAAGGAGCCAACCTTGCAATCCGTTCATTCGACTATAAAAAAATCGGATTCAAGTTCTGGTGGATGAACCTTGTTCTCGGAATACTTTCCACAATCCTCGGTTTTCTTTCATTCAGCGTCCCTGGTGTGGGAGGAACAACTCTGAGTCTCTGTGTAGGAATTGGTCTGATGATAGTGGGAATAGTATATTTCATCGCCCTCTTTGCAATCAACCGTTTTGAAAAACGACTCCACCAGAATCCTTGGGTGGATGAACAATAGCCATCAATTTCAATAATTTAGAGACTCATCTCCTTCGCGCGCCAAGCCGAGGGAGATGTTTTCATATAATGCCTGAAGAAACGCCCAAGATAGGACGAGTCCGGGAAATGCAGACGGTCAGCAATCTGCTGGAGCGTCAGGTCTGAGAAGGTCAGCAGAATCTTGATTTCATCAAGGATGAAATTGTCTATAATCTGTTTGGGACTTTTCCCCTGTACGGCAGAAGTAACCGAAGCAAGATAACGCGGAGTGATGCAAAGCCCGGAAGCATAGAATCCAACATCCCTATGTTCTCGGAAATTATTAAGAATCAACTCAATAAAAGACTTATATATATCCTCCTTACGTGAAAATACAGTTTCAGTGCTATAATTGGAATAGCGCTGGACCTTGTCATATATATTCAGCAGCAGGCTCCTCAGCAAATTGACGACAATCATTGTCCGGTATCGGTTCCCGTGGTCTGAAGAAAGATCTCCGATTATGGAGAAATACGCCAATGTATTTTCCTGAGTGCCATCTGCATGACGGTGGATCGGATACATTTTCAGGTACTCGAAGAAATCAGTATTGAATTTCCTGTGGGCCGTTCTGAACAGGCTTTCAGTACAAAAGAAAACCTTCATCCTGAAGTCCTGTGAGCAGTCCGTGATGAAAAAGTTCATACCTGGAAACAATATTGCCTCGGAACCCTCGCATAGCTCGTGACATTTTGTTTCTATTGTCAAT
>JBJFDE010000301.1:0-1585 GCA_051889855.1 Candidatus Cryptobacteroides sp.
CTTCCTTGTCAATCCCAAATGTGTAGGAGGTTATTTTGCAACTGCTCAGGACCAGATAAAGGATGCGGTTTATGCCGGTCTGCGCATCCTGAAAGGGGAGAAACCTGAAGATATAGGACTGATTGAAAGCCAACCAAGTTGGAACATCAACTGGGACGTTCTCCGTCCTATGGGACTGAATGTCAACCTTGTACCAAGTTATGTATCTCTGCATAACGACAAGCTGAAAGACAGGAATCCGCAGCTTTATGAAATCCTGTTCTATGCTGCAATCATTGGTTTGATTGTGCTCATGATCTGGAGCGGAGTCATAATCTTCATCTATGGAAGAAGAGCCCGCAAGAATGCCATCAAGCTGCGTGACTATGCCACCGAGACCATCAGCAACAACAAGACCCTCGAGCAAATGATGGCAATTGCGGATTTCAGGACATGGGAACAAACAGATGATGATGAAAAACAGTTCAGCAGGATTTCCGCCAGCGAGTTCTTCATGGACAAGCTCCGGTATTTCCTTCGCATCGGCAAGCCGGGAAACTACAACCTCCAGATTCACTGTTCCATAGACGGCAAGCCTGCAAGCTGGTATGAACTCAGGATGACGGTCAGCAGAGAAAATGACAAGATAGCACGCCGGGGAGTCATAATCAACATCGAATCCCAGAAGGAGGTTGAGGCAATGGCTGCAGAAACCAACCGTCTGATCAACTCCGTAAGGACAAGGGAGGGATTCATAGCTTCCATGAACCACGAAATCAGGACACCTCTCAACTCCGTGGTGGGCTACAGCCAGCTTCTCGCCATGGTTGACATGCCTCTTGAGGAAGAAGAAATCCTGGAATACGGAGCCACCATCAAGGAAAACACCACGATACTCCAGAACACCATCAACAACATATTGATAAGCAACAAGATAGGAAAAGGGCTCATTAGTCCTGAAATCGAGATATCCAGGCTTTCGGACATCATCGTGCCGGAACAGATTTCCGAATTGGAGCAAGATGACAACGGGCGCATTATTATGGGACAGTGCGACAAGAATCTCTTTGTCAAGGCGGATGCCGATATGTTGAAAACGGTCATCAATAACCTGCTTTCCAATGCATTGCGTTTTTCAGATTCGTCTTCCAAGGTAAAATTGGGATGGACAAAGCGGGATGACCCGGATTATTCTGCTGAGATTACGGTCAGGGATGAAGGCATCGGCATTGCGCCCGAATACTTTGAACTAATTTTCGACCGTTTCGTCAAAGTTGACAGTTTCACGCCGGGCTGCGGTCTGGGCCTTTATATCTGCAAGACATTCGTTGAAACAATGGGCGGACAAATCTCTGTGGAAAGCAAAGTGGGAGAAGGTTCTGTTTTCAAAATCAAACTGCCATGAAAAGATCAAACATACTGACATTCCTCCTGATGCTTCTTCTGATTCTTCCTTCGTGCAAGAAGGAAGTCCGGAAGATGGAGGTTGCATTTTTTCTTCCACACGAGGTCAGGAGCCAGATATGGCAGAGTTTCGTCAAGGCAGGCAAGGAAGAATTTTCCGACACATCCCGCTATAATCTGCACTTCTATCAGACCTATACAG
>JBJFDE010000302.1:0-5596 GCA_051889855.1 Candidatus Cryptobacteroides sp.
CGTAACACAGCCGCAGGAAATCAAGATTATTGAATACAATAGCCACATCCGACAATACCATCATATCCTCCAGACGACTGATGTCCCCCATCTGCTCGCTCACAGACTTCCAATTTCCTGCGATAGCTGAATCTATGATGCCAAATACTTTTGAACCTGATTTCTTTGCCCTGCCGAAGAGACTGTTGGAAAGACATACGTTCTTGTAAGTATTGTAAGTGCGATAGTCTCCAATAGCCGCAGCGTGACATGCATGCAGGTAATCCACAGTAATCGTATCAACTCCTATTTTCGATGTCTCAAGAGCCTTGTCATAATAGTCCTGATATTTGGATGAGGACACACCATTCAGCATTGCAAGAAGGGCATAAGGTTTGGTCATGCTCTGGGCCTTGATAACAGGATCAGCTGTTTTGTTGTATGTCTCAACCGATTCCTCAAAATACCTGGCGGCATTGTTCCTCTTGAAATCAGCAAGATACAGCTCTCCAAGATATTTTGAACTGTACCATTTGCCATAGTCATTATTCATTCTGACCGCATCCTCGTGCATTTTCACAGCATAGTCCAGTCCTTTGATTTTCTGACCTGCATTGAAATAATAGACCGAAACCAGATGGTAGCTATAAAAATAGTATTGTAAATAGCCTGTTTTCAAGGAAACATCCTTCAGAGCGTTGTAGTCATTGATTATCCGTACCTCATCCTTACTTCTTATGGAGCTGCGAAGTTTCAGGACATTCACCAACGTAAGTGCTTTCTGGTCATTGACTTTCTGAGCCTGAACCTGGAGCTGTTCAATCAGCGGAACTACTTCAGGGGTAGCAATCAGGGAATCAGCCTGTCTGTATATAGTATAACAGGAATCATCGATCTTGTACTGATTGTTCTGGGCATTACCGGGTAAGGAAGCCAGGAAGAGAGCGACAAATAATATTATAATTCTTACATCATCCATATTATTGAATTTCCGAGCCACGATAAAAATCAAGGAGTTTTGTATTGAATATATATTCATATCTCGCCTGAAGCAAGTCAGACTGAGCCTTCATCACTGCATTTTTCGATTCATTGAACTCTGTGATGTTGGCTTTCCCATTTTCATACTTCGCCTGAGTCAATTCAAAAGAAAGTTCAGCACTAGAAAGGGCATCAGAACAGCTCACAAGCTTGCTCTGTGCTGCAATTGCATTGTACCATGCCTGCTGTATTTCCTTATACAGTCCTTTCCTTACATTCTCAAACTGAATCTGCTGCTGAAGACGTGAGAGTTTTGCTCCTTTCACAGAATTCTTCGTTGCCATCTTATGAAAAATGGGTATATTCAGGGAAATGCCAACATACTGGCTGAAATTATTGCTGAGCTGGTTCCAGAAACTTGCTGCGGGATAACCCTTTGATACATAATAATTCGTGCCGATTCCGCCACTCAGGGATAAAGATGGATACCAGGCACTTTTTGCTATTGCGATGTTTACATCAGAGGCTTCAAGTCTTGATTCTTCAGCCTTGATTGCCGGCCTGATTCCAAGAGCTTCTTCATAGATTGCATCAGGCCCACCGGCAGGAAGAAGACAAATGTGGGACGTGTCAGGTGGCTGGATTGAAAATCCTTCAGGGGAAGGCAGTTCAAGAAGCTGAGTCAAGTCCAGGACAGACAGGTCAAGCGAATTGGCTGCCTGAGTCAAGGTAAGACGGCTCTGACCGAGCGACGCTTCCTGACGCGCCACCTCAGCAGCGCTTGCCTTGCCATTGGAAAACATGGTCTTCAGCCGCTGTACCTGTGCTGAATCAATTGCCACCTGCCTTTTCGCCACTTTCATAATTTCCTGATTATAAAGAATCTGAACATAGGCTCTTACAACTTGAATCCGTATATCGTCGCGTGCCTTTTCCAGATCGGCCGTAGCAGCCTCAAGATTGAGAGCGTTCAGCTTTATTGTTTTATTTACCCTGAATCCGTTGAAGACATTGAGCGAAGCACCCAAATTAAAGGAGGTACTGGCAGTATTGGTATTTACATATGTATTTGACTCACTCAAGCCCCTGCCAAAAGAAAAATTCTGACTTGCACTCGCTGATAAGTCTGGAAGACGGCTGAATTTCGCGGTGCTCAGGTCCAGTTCATTCTGCTGCAAGGAAATATCCTTGCTTTTGACGGTCAGATTGTGCTCTGTCGCATAGTCTATGCAATGTTTCAAATCCCATGCTCCATTCTCCTGAGCTTTCAGACTCACCGGAGGGCATAGGACGGCAAACATCAATGCTGAAATGTATATAGAGTTCCTGTGCATAGGAATATGAAATTACTTGTATATTCTGTTTCCTTTGAGGACATCGTCTTTTGTTATGCCGCTCTTGACTTCGATGTCGATGCCGTTGCTGATACCTGTTGAAATATCCCTGCGATGATATTCATCGTCATCTCCAAGCACGTTCACATACACCGTATCACCGGCGAATTCCAGGGTACTCTCCGGAATGGTCAGAACTCCTTCCGCCCTTTCAAGTACAATCCGGGCATTGGCACTGTAGCCGGAACGCATCTTCACGTCCGAGGGCACGGTGACTGCCGCCTTGATCTGGAACTCGTTGGTTCCATTGTTTTCATTTGCCTTCGGGGATATATACTCAAGAACAGCTTCAAAGCTGAGGTCCTTCAAAGCACCTACGGTAATGGTCATAGGCATACCCTCCTTCAGCCTTCCGACCTCCGTCTCGTCGATTTTTCCATCAAAAATAAGGTCATTCATATCTGCGACGACGGCGATAGTAGTACCATCATTGAAAGTATTGCTGAGAATTACGGAATTACCCACCTTGACCGGGACATCGAGCACGAGTCCGGAAATTGTCGAACGGATGAGAGTGGAGCTGGAACTTGCGTTGGAACTTGATACTCCGTCCCTTATTACCTCCAGAGCATCCACGGCAGCATCGTATTCTGCCTTTGCCTGGTCCCTTGCCTGAAGGACCTTCTCATACTCCTCCCTGCTGATAAGAAGTTTGTCGTACAGTTCCTGTTCGCGGTCAAGATTGATCTGAGCCTGGTTCAGATTTATTTCGGAAAGTCTCACCCTGCTCTGGGCCGAACTGAGCGAACTCATCTCAGGTATTACCTTCACCTTGGCAATCACTTCACCTTCCTTCACGGATTCACCCGGTTCCTTGTATACTTCGGTGATGATTCCGCTGATCTGAGGCTTCACGTTAATTTCATCACGTGGCACTATCTTGCCTGTCACAACCGTCATTTTATCTATATCCTTGACCGCAGGACTCACCTTTTCATAAAGGATTTCCTCTGGCTTTGTCTGTCTGTACAAAAAGACGAAGATGGCAACCAGAACCAGGATAAATGCCATAAATACCAATACTTTACCGTACTTTTTCATATAATGTTCCTTTTATTCATCACGCATTGCATCTACCGGCTTGATGGCCATGGCCCTGAATGCCGGAGCCAGACCTGCAACAATGCCGAGAACGGACAATGTCACAGCCGTTATCAAAGCAGTTCCAAAACCAACTTGGAAACTGCAGTCAAGTTTCTGTGCTTCCATGACCATATCAACAAGAGACAGGATTGCTACTGAAATCACCAGACCAATGGCACCCGCCGTCAATGTCAGGATGACACTTTCAGACATAATCTGCCACAGAATCATCCTCGGCGTTGCACCGATGGCCCTCCGGATTCCGATTTCAGTAGTTCTTTCCTTCACTGTCACCATCATGATATTGGACACCCCTATGGCACCAGCCAGAAGGGTTCCAAGTCCCACAAGCCATATCAGGATATTCACTCCCTTGAACAAATTGTCAACCATGGCAAACATCTGTGCAGTATTCATCACGAACATAGCTGATTTATCATCCGGACTCACCAAATGTTTCCTGTACAGGGCTTGACGCACATCTTCCTGAATCACAGAAGATTCCGATTCTCTGCGAACTGTCATTGCAAGCAGTCCTACCCTGTCACCATTATTATATACCGACATAAATACATTTATGGGTATGACAATGCTCTCGTTTGCGCTTCCGTTTATGCTGATTTGCCCGTTGGAGACATTCAAGCCTACAATCTGATAATAAGTCCCGTCAATCTTGATAAAACTCCCACAAGGATTGCCACCCTCCGGGAAAAGTTCCTCATATATTTTCTTTCCAATCACACAGACCTTCCTCCCGGACAAGATATCTGCCTCGCTGATAAAACGGCCATATTCAATTGAAGGGGCCTCAATCAGTCTATAATCCGCACTCAGGCCTTTTATTGTACCGGAACAACTCCTGTCCTTAAATGTTGCAGTGCGCCCCCAAAGGGCATTTACAGGTGCAATGATCTCAAGCTCGGGTATTGTTGCCTTCAGATAATCCACATCATCCATGGTTAAATTCCAGCTCCGGCCTCTGTTAAATCCCTTGTATGGCTTTGTAGTTCTATCCGACACTACAAGAATGGAATTGGTCGCAAATCCTTCAAAATTCTGCGAAAGGAGTTGTTTCAATCCAGAGCCTCCTCCGCTCATGATCAGAAGCATGAAAACTCCCCAGAACACTCCGAATCCGGTCAGCAGCGTCCTGCTCTTGTTCTTGGAGAGTGTATCAAGAATCTCCTTCAATGAATCCATGTCAAAAAGTCTCATCTGCCATCCCCTCCTTAGTCGTTTCTCAATGCTTCAATTGGCCTTACTCTCGCAGCCTTCAGAGCAGGCAACAGCCCTGCAACGGTACCGGCGACGACTATCAGCAGCATTGCTTCCAGAGCTATGCTTATATCTACTCCCGGATCCTTGAACATATACATTTTCACAAAGCCAAGGTCTGTGGGATTGTTCGCTATAGTAATATCCATCAAATAAATGGCACCAAGCCCAAGCAGCATTCCGATAAACCCGAAAATGGCAGTAATGACGATGCTTTCAGCCACAATCAGTTTGGTAATCTGCCATGGAGATGCTCCCAGAGCTTTTCTTACACCTATCTCCCTTATTCTCTCCTTTACTGTAATGAGCATGATGTTGGAGACTCCGACTATACCGCTGAGGAGCGTGAAAAAGCCCAGAATCCACATGGCGATATTCATTATCTTAACGGCCTTGTTCATCTGCATCGAATTGGTAAGGCTGTTGTCAATGTAGAAAGTGCTTTTGTCCCTTGGATCTGCACGATGCCGGATGTTCATGGCTTTTTTGTAGCGGTTTTCAAATTCTTCGTTATCCTCCTCTGTTTCAAGGGAATGAAAAGAGAAACTGATATTGGAGAACCATGTGCCGCCCTGTCTTATGGCAGACAGGGTTGTAATCGGGATATATACTTCGCTCGTGCCTCCGGCAAATTCATCTGCCTTGATGATTCCTACAACAAGATACGCCTGATTTGCTATATTCACATATTTGCCGAGAATCTTCTCATAGTCCGGATCATCTCCCAGCAGGCTGGATGCGGTCTTGTCAAACATAACTATCGTGCGACGTTTCTGCTTCATATCCAATTCATTGAGAAAGCGCCCGGCAATCAGAATCCGGTTATTGATGCTGAATGCAAGAGGCGCCACTCCGTTTATTGTAGCATTCATGGATTCCTTGCC
>JBJFDE010000303.1:0-5576 GCA_051889855.1 Candidatus Cryptobacteroides sp.
GTTTCCCTCATGATGGATTCGGCTGAGAGGGTTGAATGCTCCCATCTGCACCCATCTGACATAAAGCTCCGCCATGGCCGGATAATCATCGATATCACCGCAATAACCGGAAATATCCGTCGTGGTGAACGGGATAAGTCCCAGACCTGCCGACAGAAGGACGGCGATCTGGTTCTCCATCTGTGCCCATCCCTTTGTGACTCCGTCGGAACAACCGCTGTCACCAGTCCAGCCGAAGGTATATTTCTGAAGGCCTGCATAAGCTGCCCGGGTCATCTGGAACACTCTCTTGTCAGGATTGCGAAGCTCGAACTGTTCTTTTACGACTTTGTCCCAGGTCAGGCCGTAAACATTGTGAATCTCGGCATGCATTCCGTCATTATGCTGCATGTAAAGCCTCTCTGCAGACTCCTCATTGCTCCATGCCGGTTCGCCCATATCGGTCCAGAATCCTGCTGCACCGTCGTCCAAAGGCTTCTGCTGGTATGCACCCCACCATGCAGCCACTTCAGGTTTGGTGAAATCCACGACCCCGCAGTCTCCGCCCCATGGCCATGGCATATCGTAGCTTTTGCCTGTCCGGACATCCTTTACGAAATAGCCCAGGCTGTCTGCCTCTTTCCACTGCCTTACATTCGCCTTGGACACTACAGGATCCTGTGAAAGAATCACCTTGAATCCCATTGAATCCAGGTCAGATAGCATCTTGCGCGGATTGGTGTAATTGCCTTTACGCCATTCGAAATCCTGAAGGTATTCAGTCCATCCGATGTCCTGATATATGACATCGCAAGGTATGCCTCTGTCACGATAGCCTTTGGCAATCTCATAAGTTAGTTCTTCATTGGTAAGAAGACCTCTGCACTGAGCAAATCCCAATGCCCATCTCGGAGGCATGATAGGCTTTCCCGTCAGCTGGGTGTACTGGCCGATGATTTCCTTGAAATCGATTCCGAAGATGAAATAATAAACCATCTCTCCGTCAGGGACTTCAAAACTGTACCAGTCACGGCTTTCGCTTCCGAACTTGAATTCGCTCTTGTAGGTGTTGTCCAGAAAAATGCCGTAACGGTAGTTGCTCATGAAAAATGGAATGCTCTTGTATAATGGGTCTTCCACGGTGCTGTAACAAGGCTTGTCACTGTTCCACATCTTGTACTGCTCACCCCTGCGGTCAAGCTTTCCTGTCTTTTCACCAAGACCGAAGAAATGTTCATCTCTCCTGAGCAGCTTGTACTCGACTTTTCTGGAACCGTCAGATGAACGTCCTCTGTCTGCACAGTCACTGAAAAGGAGTTTCTGATATTTGTCGAATATCTGGAGTTTCAACGGACTTTTGTCAATCCTGATTCTGAGCTTTTCGGTGAAAATCTCATAGCAGGCGGCCTGTTCATTGACATTCACTTCGAACGGGCTAAGCTCATCATTTTCAACCGAATATGATTTACGCTCATTTTCCATGACACCTTCCGGAGCATACCGGACTCTGACGACTGACTGGCTGCACATTTTGAGTTCAAGCACAGCTCCGTCATCCGAGGTGAATCTCACGCGGCTCCCGTCCTTTGAACAGACCGTATCCGCGAAAACACTCACCGCGTTTATCAAACTGATAACGATTAATGTAAATATGCGTTTCATTGTTTATTCCATTACAATCATTGTCCAATATTTAAGAGAAGGGACCGTGAAGCTTACTGCCTCCCCGGTCTGTCTGAATGCAAGTTCCACAGGTGCTCCGGCGTGTTTGTCAGGGCTGGCAACCCAGACTTTCCTTATGGTCTTGTCTGTTTTGATTTCCACTGGTATCGAATTCACCAGCCTTGGTTCAACCGTGTCACCCTTGAGGTCTCTCCATGAGAGGCTTTCAGCAGAAAGGAAGTTCAGCATGTGGATAACCTGCTTTCCGTCAGTCTGTTTTGCAAAAGTGGTGATTTTGCCCTGCTGAGGTGGCCACGACGCAATCTTGACATTCTTCGCACTGCCGGTGTAGCTCATCTCAACATTGATTTGTGCTGCAGTGCTTTCACCTCTGAGCAGATTCTGGTACGCTGTCATGAAATCGTAATACCTTATAATCTGTGTGCGCAGTGCTTCGCTCATCCTTACACCCTGATATGGAAAATATTCCCTGCAGAGCATGTGGTCACCCAGTTCAAGATGCGATCCTCCTATTGCAAACATCACCGCATCAGCCAGCAGGACACCGGGAACGTTGAATTCCCTGTTGTCACATTCATAGTTCATATATGCCGCAAACACGGTGTTGAGCTGGTTTCCGCTGTACGAATCATTGGATTTGATGATGTTATACAAGTCCTTGAACTCCGCCTCAGATGACCAGCATTCGTTGTATAGGAATCCCATGCATCCTGTTCCTGCTATCTGTGATGCCCCGTAGCTTCCTACCGCATTCATAACCAAGGTTTTGTCAGGATGTGCCTCCTTCATTGCCTTTATGAATGAAGCATAGCCTTTGGGAAGGTTCACTTTGTTGCTGTACCAGTCATATCGGTCGCCTCTGTCACCCAGCTGGTCAATGTGGAAGCCGTCAAAATCAAAGTGGGCATAAACCTCATTGTTCCGCTGTATAAGATATTCCTGCCACTGCTCATTGCCCGGGTCGAGCACGTAAATGGCACTCTTCCAGCCTGAAGGCAGTCCGTGATAGTCTTTGTCAGTATGGTTTGCTCCTTTGAAGATATACCATTCATCCTTGACTCCGTCTGCCGCAGCATCGTCCAATGCTCCGAAGCAAAGATTATAGAACATACATTTCATGCCATATTCATGCTGCACCTGTATGTATTTTTTCAGAGCTTCGGTATAAACCGGTCTGTTGGCTATATCCTTATACACCTCATCCAGTTTGTCCATTGTTCCTCCGAGAGGCCAGTGGTGCTTGTTGTGCCAGTCATAGAACTGGATGCCGTTGATATGACATCTTCGCAGGAAGTCCATCTCCGCTTCGATGACTCCGTCCTGAAGCTTGGAGCTGTCGAAGTCGCCGACGAAGCCGTAACGCGGGAATCTGGTCCAGTCGCTCGATACATCGACCGCGATTGTGCCGTAGATGAGCTCACCTTTTTCCTTTTCAACGAATATGTCCACCATATATCCCGTGAAATCCTCCGATGGAGCAGTCCATTGCCATGTCGCTGCGGTGGCATCCTGAATTAGGATGGTTTCGTCGTTGTGGCGGTATCTGACCTTTGCCCCCGAAGGCATGTTGTTGGCTGTGAAACTGACGGTTTCCCCGGGTTTGTAAATGGATTTGTCAGTGGAAATGTTCATTGAAATGGATGAAGACACTTCTGATACTTCGGTTACTTCGGAAATAATCTCATCCTTGTTTCCGTCTGACGGAACATCAGGAGCACCGCTCTCCGTGCAAGAGAGCGCGAAGGCGGTGCTGAATACTAATGCTATGAAAGTTTTTCTTGTCATTTCTTGACTATTGTGATTGTTTCATTGAGCTGGTCCAGAGTGATTGAATAGGTTCCGGCCGATGGAATCTGCCATTTCTGGTCAATGTCGCCTATTCCTATCTCAAGATACTGTGATTTGAACCAGTCATCAGACTTGTCAACGAAGAGGAGTCTTTCCTGCTCTCCGGTTGGATTCTTGTCGCCTTTGTCGGCAAGGAACCATGCTCCGTTCCAGTCCGATTTCTTGTCGCAGGTGAACTTGAGTTCTCCGGCACTCAATCCTCCTTCCCAAGTGAGAATATATGGATTTGAAGCATCTACATTCATTGGAACGGCGTTCGAAAGATCCCAGCCCGCTGCACATGCGCTTCCGATGAGATATATGCATTCGTATGGAACGAACTCACGCATCATCATGCGTTCCTTGCCTTTGCGGATATCAATGCATATCTTATATGCCTTCGCAGCTTCCTCGTCTTTCATAAACCACTTGTTGTCAGGGTCATAGCCGCTCACAAATTCCATTGAAGTGTCTGTAATCGACGCATTTGAGGTTGTTGCCTTGAGCATGTTCTCCCAGCTTCCGTTCGATGTTCCGAACTTGAATTCTCCGCCCTGGTCGAAATATCTTCCCATTCTGAACAGGAATGGATCGAGAAGGTCTTTCTGCATTGCTTCGAAGCTCCATCCTGTCATATTTCCGACAAGGTAAAGATTGTCATAAGCAGGGGTTTCAGCTTCGCTCTTGCCCCATGAAACAGCTCCGGTGAGGAGGTTTACGTCAACCTTGTATGTATAAGCCTCATCAATGTGGAATTTCTCATCGGGATCGTCATCGCTGCCTCTGTAAACAAGCTTGCCGTCCGTTCCCTTGTTGTATGAAGGAAGGAACTGACCGAGAGTTGTGATGAACTTGAAGTCTCCTTCCCTCATGTTTCCCTGCCATGTGAACACTCCGTTGGATGTACGTGTCATCTCGGCTGCATTGTCTGCCGACCATCCGTTAGGAGCAGCATCGCCGATGATGTAGAGAGTTTTTGTGACAGGCTCGTATGTCGAAGCGCTGAACTCGACGATTGATTCCTGAATCTCATCACAATCAGGGACACTGGCTCTGATTCTTGCCTGATATGACTGGGATGAACTGCCGAAATTGTTGCGGATGATGTCATTCAGCTCTTCAACTGTCTTGCTCCACTGATAGACCTGAGTCTCGTTGTCAACTGCAATGTAAGATTCGGAGAATTCCGATCCGGACGGAGCAATCTCCAATGTGTAGTAAATCTTGTTTCCTGTCTTGAAGTTGTGACCTGTTGACCATTCGAGATTGATCGCAGTGGCTGAATAGTTTGCCTCCTGCAGCACGATTCCTGTCACGTCCGATTTCAGTGTGAGTTCATCGCTGCCCTTGTCCAACTCCATGTAATTATTGTCAATACAGCTTGTAAGCATCAATGCTCCTGCAGCTGCCAGTGTCAAAATATATGGTTTCATATTATTCATGTTATCTGTTAATATCCAGGGTTCTGGTCCATCAGAGGGTTGGCATCGATTTCCGTCTGAGGGATAGGGAAAATAAGCCTGTTCTTGTTCACGTTGGTCTTGCCGATGGATTTGAGGAAATCAACGGCATAGCTTCCATCTCCGATTCGGATCATGTCAAACCATCTGTGTCCCTCGAATGCAAGCTCCATACGGCGCTCATGGATGATTTTCTCACGCATCTGCTCCTGTGAAAGGCCTGAAACACCTGCAAGGCCTGCTCTTTTGCGCACGATGTTCAGTGGAAGAGCTGCTTCGCTTGTCCTGCCAAGTTCGTTCAGCGCTTCAGCTTTCTTCAGAAGTACGTCTGCAAAGCGGTAAACCACGAAATTTGCCGGGTTGGTATTGTATTCTGGAGATACTGATTTGGTTACAAGGAACTTACGGACGTTGTAACCGGTGTTTGAATATGATTTCTTATAAGTCTTACCGTCGAAATCAGGACATCCTTCGTAAAGCACGGTCCAGTCTTTCCTCAGGTCACCTGCTTCATATTGGCTTACGAATTCTTCAGTAGGCTGGTTCCATCCATAGCTGCCTGCCACAAAGTCAGAGTTTCTCGGACCCATGAAAGTTGAAAGCCACGAAGACTGCACGTCATTGCCC
>JBJFDE010000304.1:0-1576 GCA_051889855.1 Candidatus Cryptobacteroides sp.
ACTGAAGCCGGGTCCGAACCCATCTCCTGACGGACAATGCCGACTCCGGCCCTGTCAGCCCAGATCTGGAGCTGCTCGACAGCAGCGGCCCTGAAAGTATCCGCAGCACCGAGAATCACATTCTTTCCCTCGGCCTTGAACCTTGCGGCAAGCTTGCCGATGGTAGTAGTCTTGCCCACGCCATTGACTCCGACAACGAGGATGACGAAAGGCTTTTTCGAGAGGTCGAAAGGCAGGCTGCCGGAACAGGAGGCATCCTCTTTGTCCACATCCAGAAGTTTGGATATTTCATCCCTTAGCATCTCGACCAACTCATTCATTGACATGAACTTGTCCCTCTCTACCCTGTCCTCAAGGCTCTCAATGATTTTCAATGTGGTCTCGACTCCCATATCAGAAGATACGAGAGCCTCCTCAATAGCATCGAGGACATCATCATCCACCCTCGACTTGCCGATTACGGCTCTCGAGAGTCTCTTGAAGAAGCCTTCATTGGTCTTCTTTACGCCTTTGTCGAAAATTCCCATAACACTGTCAGAATAATCAAGCAAATATAGTGAAAGTCAGCGTAAAGTCCAAATGACAGACAATACGCCCTATACAAAACACATACAATAAGAAAGTGGACAGCTACATTGCCATCCACTCTCAAAATTATCTCTGTTCCTTTCGGAATGATTACTTCTTCTCGAAGAAATCCTTCTCCTTGCCGGCATCCACGAACTGCTCTACGAAGACGTATGCGCCGGTCTTCGGGGACTTGTCCATACGGATGCACTTCACGATGCTTCTTGCGCCAGCCTTGGCTGCGAAGGTTGCGACTGCTTTCTTTGCCATAAAACTGCTCTCCTAAAATTATTTGATCTCACGATGAAGAGTCACCTTGTGGAGGTAAGGATTGTATTTCCTACGCTCAAGACGCTCGGTTGTGTTCTTCTTGTTCTTGGTGGTAATGTACCTTGACATTCCAGGTACACCGCTCTCTTTCTGCTCGGTGCACTCCAGGATGACCTGCACCCTGTTTCCTTTAGCCTTCTTTGCCATAATTACTTCAGATTAAACAAGGTTGATATATCCTTTCTTCTGTGCATCCCTGAGGGTCTGCTCCAGGCCGTTCTTCTCAATGTGCCTGATACCCTTGCAGGTAACCTTAAGTGTTACGAACCTCTGTTCTGACTCAAGCCAGAACTTCTTGTGCTTGAGGTTCAAAGAGAATTTCCTCTTTGTACGGAGCTTGGAGTGGGCAACGTTGTTGCCGATCATCCTCTTCCTTCCAGTTATTTGACAAACCTTTGCCATATTATTGTACTTTTATAATTTTCAAAATATTCGTGCGAATTGCAAATATCGGGTTTAATTTTCTCAATTCCAAATATTCTACACAAATTTGAAAAATCTGCGCCATCTGATATTCGAAGGGAAAGACCTTGAACTGTCGGTAGATAGCCATATCATGGCTGGCCGTCCGACTATATGGTCCTCCGGTACGAATCCCCAATATCTCGAATCAAGAGAATTGTGCCGATTGTCGCCCATCATAAAATAATAATCCTGACTGAATGTGTACTCGTCCGTC
>JBJFDE010000305.1:0-5553 GCA_051889855.1 Candidatus Cryptobacteroides sp.
GTGTAGCATCCTTGCTGCTGTTTCCCGACTGAGCGACCTTGGTAATCGCATTTGCCTCTGCATGAAGTACATAGGGCTTGGTAACCCCATTCTCATCTTCGCAAATATTCTCGAAACCGGAAGGTGTACCGTTATATCCGTCGGATATTATCATTCTGTCCTTGACAAGGATTGCACCGACCTGACGCCTTTTGCAATATGAATTGCGTGCCCAGATGCCGGCCATGTCAAGATAGCTGCGGTCGAATTTCTCCATATTAATTTCTCTGATACAAATAACGTTTGATGCTCTTCTTCGGAGTTCTTTCGAAATCCTCTGACATCACCTCTATCTTCTTGAGCTTGGCATAGTTAGGAAGTTCTTTGTTGATGTCTGAAAGAGCGGTCTCAAAATGTTTTACCATACCTCTCTGATCCATGCCGTCAGTCTCTCCAAGACGGAAGTCAGGATAAATCAGGGCGGTAAGTCCTCCATTATCCTCGATTACGAGCGAATCAACGACATAAGGCTGGCTGTTGAGAACAGTCTCAATCTCTTCCGGATAAATGTTCTGGCCGGAAGGACCGAGAATCATACATTTCGAACGGCCTTTGAGGAAGAGGCTGCCGTCAGCATCGATGACACCCATGTCGCCGGTGCGGAACCATCCGTCATTTGTAAAGACGGCGGAAGTTGCCTCCTCATTCTTGTAATAACCGAGGAATACGTTGGCACCTCTTACAAGCACCTCACCCGGAACGTTCTGAGGGTCGGCAGAATCAATCTTGATTTCAAGATTCGGAGCAATCTTTCCGCAAGAATAAAGTTTCTCATCCTTCCAGTCATCATAAGTGATGATCGGAGCACACTCTGTCATACCGTAACCTACTGTGAACGGGAAGCCGATCTGTTTGAAGAAAGCCTCGACCTCCTTGTTGAACGCTGCACCACCGATGATGACTTCCTCGAACTGGCCTCCGAATGCGTTCACGAGCTCTGTACGTATCTTGTTCATTACCACCTGATTGAGAACAGGAAGTTTCATAAGGAAACGAATTCCTTCCTTCTCCAGGACAGGTTTGACCTTGCTCTTGTAGATTTTTTCGATAACCAGAGGCACTGCAATCACGATGTATGGCTTCACTTCTGCAAGAGCCTGCATGATAATCTTAGGGCTCGGAACCCTTGAAAGGAAGTGTACATGCGCACCTACGCTCAGTTCATAGAGAACCTCGAACATAAGGCCGTACATGTGAGCGCAAGGAAGCATGGATACCACGCTCTTGGTATTGTCAAGCTCAGGGAGCACGCCTCTTGCGAAAATAATGTTCGACCAGATTGCCCTGTACGGAATCATCACTCCTTTTGAGAATCCGGAAGTACCTGATGTATAATTGATTATTGCAAGTTCGTCTGCTGAATCCTCGTAATAGTTGATTGCATCAGGAACGAAGGCTTCAGGATATTTGCGTCCGAAAAGTTCGTTCAGGTGCTCGCGTGCCGAAGTTATCTTTTCATCTGCAGAATAGAGCAGCTTGAATGTATTCACCTGAATGACTGCATGGAGCAGAGGCATTTCACTTTCGGTGAGACCTTCCCACACCACATCATCGACAAAAAGAATCTTTGCCTCTGAATGGTTTACAAGATGGTGGATATTTCCCGGTTTGAACTCATGGAGAAGAGGCACCGGCACAGCTCCGTATGTAAGGGCTGACAGGAAAGAAACAGCCCAGTTCGCCTGGTTTCTTGAACAGATTGCGACCTTGTCGCCTTTCTGGAGGCCGCACTCTTCAAACATAATGTGCATTTTTTCAATCCTGCGCGCCACATCCCTGTAATGCAGGGTGACTCCTTGATAATTGGAGATTGCAGGGCGGTCCCAGTTCTTTTTGAAGGACTCTTCAAAAAGTTTGTTTACTGATGTGAATTCCATAAAATATCTAAGTTAAAGTACTAATTTTCTTGTCTTGCCGTCATAACATTCAAATTCGACGGTATTGTCGTCGATGACTCTGACCTTGCTGTCAGGGCGTATCATCTTGTCACCCGTTTCCCTGGTCAGGGCTTCTCCGCCGTTGAACGGATATATCATGGTGCGAATGGATGTCCTGACCACCCAGCACGATTTGTCACCGAGAATCAGTCTCTCTGGCAGGGACTTGATTGTTTCTTCTGCTTTGATTCCTTTCCATGAAGATGGTTTCTGGCCCTTGAGGTTGTACATTTCAATAGTCTTATCCTTATGAAGGACCATGATATTGTATTTGTTGGTGGAATTGAAATCATATACGTCAGGTCCTATCAGGATTTCCTTGCCAAGGTCAACCGGGAATCCTTTGACAAAGCGGCCGAGCCTGTCAATGAGATATATCTTGGATCCGGCACCAAAGAGGAACTGAATCTTGCCATTTGCATAATAATCTACGTTACAGGTAGTTCCGCAAATCTTCTTGTCGAAAGGAATGCCCCAGAGTCCCTTTCCGCCTTCTTCTTTCAGGCAGAGGTACAGATTGTCCTGCTGATAAAAATAGTTGGTTTTGCCTGTGCCCGAATTCTTCACCTCGAAAGGTCCCTGTGGTATGACCACGGTTGTGTCACGGTCATAAGCCGGGGCCTTGGTCTTCTTGAGCTTGAGACTCTTCAGTTCCACATGGAATGATGAACGGTCCTTGGAAGTACCGGCCGTAAGAACCAATGGAACAAGGTCTGCATCCTTCGTGAAGTCCGAAGCAAGACTTAAGAACGAAGTCCTGAATATTTTCCCCGGAGAGGATACAGCAGAAGACACTGACAGATAGGCTGTTGCAACCGAGGATTTCGAACCTGGAATTTCCGGCAAGGATGCGTCTGAGAGGTATTCTTTCAGAGTATATTCAAGTGCCCTGCCTTTAGTATATTCTTCGATTGCATCCTTGCTGCCTGATATTATCCACCCGTCCACGTATGTAAAACATGACTCATCCTTGAGTTTGAAAAGGCTTCCGAATGCAGTGTCGAGATATGAGGTATATGCAAACGGATGCAGAGCCGGAGAATAATCCTTCAGCGAAGGAACAGTATCACAGTTTTTGAAAATCAGCTCCGGGTCAGGGTTGGAGCAACGTATAAGGTTGACCCGTTGAAGAGAACTGCGGCTTATGAAAGAGGCAGTTGCAACTTCCTTAACACCTATGCCTGTCAGAAACTCCTCAGGAGATATTCCATTCTCTTTTTTCAGAGCTTTGCTTCTCGACGTTGCATCCTGAAGCTGCTGTTTGGAGTCAAGAAATGCAGAATAGGCTGCAAGATAAGCTCCGACATCCTTCATCGGAAGAGAAAGGGCAGAATAGGTATATGAAGGAAGCACAGATGTGAAGGTACCTGTAGCACAGTCACTTGCCTTCAGGACTGACATGAACATGGAAGAAATGTCTTCGCTGATTGCCTTTCCGTTGAGCACTATGCCATCCTTGCCGAGACTTTCAATATCGGCAACCGTCCATGACGAAAGTCGGGATGTGAAATCAGACCATGACCCGAAACCATTGCCAAGCAGAGTGCCAAGAAGCTTTGAAGACTGCTCATTGGAGATAATCATTACATCGGAGGCCTGGACCTGTGATGCAGCTTCAGGAAATCCTGAAAGGTCAAGGGCTGACACATTCTTCTCAAGGTGGCGTATGGCAGAGCGTACTATGACCTCAGAAGGAGAAGCCAGGACGATGGAACGGCTGCCTGTTTTCTTATGAAGCGAACGATAGGCACTGCAGTCAACATACTCAGTTACAAAACCCAGTCCCTGAGCATATTCCAAAACAGAAGCCCCTTCAGAGGAAGGCTCCTCTGAAGAACGGCCCGTGTCAAATACATATAGTGGTGTAAGTTTGCCGGAATAATGAAGGGATACCGTCATCCTGCATCCGAAGTCCTTGAAAGGAGTCATTTCCCATGCTTCGGAAGCCTTGGAAAAGCAAAAGACAGCAACGGCATCCGAAGGTACTGCCGGCAACAATATGAATCGCGAGTCATCAGCAACCTGCGTCGGTGATTGTTCCTTGCCTGAAGATTCGTCTGAATACAACACCGCCACGGCAGCGGATATGCCTCCAAGCATCAGAATCAGGACGCAGATGCAGATTATGATTGACCTGCGGCTCATTATCCCTCAACGGCGATAGCTTCAATCTCGATGCCTACACCCATAGGAAGAGCAGCTACCTGGAAGCAGGCTCTCGCTGGCTTGTCTGCAGTGAAATACTGGGCATAGACCTCATTGACAGCCTTGAAGTCTGCGATATCTGCAAGAAGAACAGTTGTCTTTACAACATTTTCATATCCGAGTCCGGCTTCTTTAAGGATTGCTCCGATATTTTTCAAAGACTGGTGAGCCTGGGCTGCAATGTCCTGTGGGACAGAGCCATCAGCAGGATTGACAGGAATCTGGCCGGAAATGTAAAGAGTTCCGTTGACAAGAATAGCCTGTGAATATGGGCCCACAGCCTTGGGGGCATCTGCAGTAGCAATAACTTTTTTCATACTAATTTCCGTTACAATCAAGATTGCAAAAATAATAAAAAATTGACTATTAACAAAAAAGGCGACCTGATGGTCGCCTTTTTGTAGCCCCGAGCAGAATCGAACTGCTATCTAAAGTTTAGGAAACTTCCATTCTATCCGTTGAACTACAGGGCCATGAGAGTGTCCCTCTCACCGGAAAACCGATTACTCAGCCTTCTTCTCGATGATCTGACGGCCTCTGTAGTAGCCGCACTCTGGACATACTCTGTGGTACATGATAGTTGCACCACAATTTGAACATGTAGCGAGGGTAGGAACTACCGCAACGTCATGTGTTCTTCTTTTGTCACGTCTCTGTTTGGAGACTTTGTGTTTCGGATGTGCCATTGTTCTATATTTTTAATTATTTGATTCGTAAATTTATCTGCCTTACAAAAGCCCCTTCAGTGCTGCAAAAGGATTGTTGTCTTCATCATCTCCAGAGACATCCCCTGCCTCGCCGACACCCATGAACCTTACAGTGTCAGGGTTGCATTCACCGTCTTTATGAACCCTCTGCATTGGAAGGGACAGACATACATAATCATACACTATCTGTCCGAGATCCAGTTCGGAATCATCTGCGGCAAGACTTATCAGCTCACGGCCATTCTCCTCAGACTCCTCAGACTCCCCACTCTCACCGAACCTTACTTTGACGGCAATGCTGACATCCACCGGCATAACCAAATCCTCAAGGCATCTGTCACACTCAACGGTCACACTCCCCCTCACGTCACAATCAACCAGCACATTCCTGCCTGACTTCTGCACTATGGCGGCTATATCTAAATCAGCATCGAATATCTCTGAATTCTCAAAAGACTCAAAGAACTCCTTTGAAGCATGCCACGAAAATCTGCTTTCTCCGGCAGCTAATCCATTTAGAGGTATTTCAAGTTTAACGTCCATCATGACCTATAAATAGATTTTGAGCCCGCAAAGGTATAGAAAACTTTCCAAACTTTCAAATTTTTTGGATTCCAAATTGATTTTTATCTTATAAATGGCATGAGCCAATTATTCCTCAACAT
>JBJFDE010000306.1:0-5550 GCA_051889855.1 Candidatus Cryptobacteroides sp.
CTGTTTCATACAAAAATCAATTTAGGTATAACATTGAGTAATCATTTTATTTTTTTATAGCCATACAAACTCAAAACTCACAGAAAATCAAACCAGAAAATCAGGGCTCAACGTAAAATCAAACCCGAAAATCACTGTCCATATCATAAATTCGTAAGTGATTGATAATCAATGAGTGTTATGAAAAATATGTGGAAGGTTTGGGCAAAATGCCCGAACCGTGAGCGCTTGGACTGCCTGCAGGGCTGTGTGGAGGGGGTAGGTGAGGACGGTGATTTTCGGGTTTGCGGGACAGTTGTTGCACAGGACAAGGCCTGTCAGGGGCAGATCTGAAAGCAACTACTGACTGCCCCAGTTCTGACAGCAAGACCTGTCAGGAGTACAGCCGAAAGCACTCCTGACAGGCCCAGTAGAAATAAACTCTCGTGAATCAGTTGATGTCGAGGCTGTCGATTTCGTCGCAGCCCATGGCTGGATTGCCTTTGAGAGGGATTGCACGGAAAATCGTGATGGATGCAGCCAGGATTATGACTGACAGGGCGAACACCAGAGCGTAAGCCCAGGGGCTCATTACATCCATGAAAGTCTCGGCATCTGCAAACTGAGGTATTTGTGCAAATATTGCCGACATGGTGTTGTTGGCACAGTGCATGAGCATTGTCAGTTTCAGGGAGCCGGTCTTGTAATACACGTAGCCGAACA
Source organism: Candidatus Cryptobacteroides sp. (assembly GCA_051889855.1). Classification (GTDB taxonomy): domain Bacteria; phylum Bacteroidota; class Bacteroidia; order Bacteroidales; family UBA932; genus Cryptobacteroides. Next base: position 703 of record JBJFDE010000306.1, read on the forward strand.
AAAGGCCGAGCAGGAAGGCTGGGAGTGCCTGCCAAGGATTCATGTGCAGGAGAGCGAAGAACAGTGCGGAAATGGTAATCGCACCGGCAGGACGCATCTGGGTAAGAAGACCTCTGAGCACAATACCCCTGCAAAGCCATTCCTCGAAGAACGGAGCAAAAATTGACACGGAAATGATTGTCACCCAGAACGGAGTCTCGTTGAGGATATTGTTCATTATCTGCTCGAACCATTCAGGAGTCTGTGGAAGGAGCTTCATCAGAGGCTCTGCGCAGAAAGCAAGGCTTGTCATCGAGAAAATCACTGCAACAATCATCACCCACCACTTGTTCGAGCCGAAATTGGCGCTGTCCAAAGCATAACCCTTCTCAAATGCTTCATTCCTGCGACTTTGCGAACTGGCATAGAGCATAGGAGGAATGAACATGACAGGGTAGGAGAGCATGGTGCCGTACGATGTGGCAAAATCCTGGGAAAAAATACTCAGTCCAAGCATCAGCATGCTGCCAAGAGCACTTCCGATGAGAAACATCAGAAACATCATGAACATGCCACCGATGCCCGGAACATAATGATTATAATTGGAAAAGAGGTCATAAGACCTCTTTCTGGTTTTTTTGAAAAACATTCTGTTGCCCATTCAAATGGTAATTTGACACAGTTATTTGGTATAGAGCGGAGAAGGATAGATGCCCTTGTCTGCAAACTCCTGGAACTTTGCAACCACGCCTGGCCTGTCCTCCTTGAAAGTGACACCGAACCAGCGTGAAGGAGTTGAAAGAAGCTCTGTCTTCGCGATGTCTTTCTTAATCATGCAGTCCACAACGTAAGGAATGTAGAACTCGGCCTTGAGCTCACCGATGTTTTCCTCAAGGAAACCTTTGAAGATAGCTTCGCTCTTCTCGAAATAGTCAGGAGTGAATCCCCACATATTCATTGAACACAGAGCCTTTGCAGGAAGTTCAACCTTCTCACCGGAAGCATTCTCACCATAAATCTTGCCGTCAGCCTCCTTTGCAATCTTGTGATGCTCCTCCACATGGGTAAGGAATGAATCAGCATCGGCTGTTCCGATTCCCCTTGACACTCCGCCGGATTCAGAAAGAGTGTTATCCAATTCGAAGCCTACGAGAGAGTAAACACCATGGAAATTCTCATGCGCCCTGAGCCAGTCACCTATGATGCGGAAAGACTCCTTGCCATAATAGTCATCGCCGTTGATGACAGCGAACGGCTCTTTTATGACATCCTTTCCCATAAGGACGGCATGCGCTGTACCCCAAGGCTTTACACGTTCCGGATTGAGAGTGAAGCCTTCAGGAATCTTGTCAAGTTCCTGTGTTACGAACTGGAATTCGAGAGGAGTGCCGTCAATGCATTTGACATGGCTGTATTTTTCCTTCACCACCTGCTCCATCTGCTCTTTGAAATATTCCCTGACGATATAAACTACCTTACCAAAGCCGGCCTGAACAGCATCGTAGATGGAATAATCGATAATTGTTTCACCATTAGGACCAAGTCCGTCCATTTGTTTGAGTCCGCCGTAGCGGCTGCCCATTCCGGCAGCAAGTACAAGAAGTGTTGGTTTCATATTGTTAAAATTTTAATGTTAATTTCCGGGTTGATATTCAAATATCCTCCAAAATTAATTAATTTTGCGGACAAACGAAAGAAATAATATATTTTGGGATCAATCAAAGACATATTTCACGGACAACACCGTAAGTTCGCATGGTTCGTGCTTATCACGTCATCCATATTCCTGTTTACATGGATTGTGGGCCCCGGTACGACAGTCATCCATTGGGCAAAGACCAGGATAACCATAGCGCGTCAGGAAAATCTTATCAAGGAACTCAAGCGCGAGAATGCCGAGCTTGACAAAAAAATCAATCTCCTGAAGCATGACAGGGATACATTGGAAAAATTCGCCAGAGAGCAGTTCCATTTTTCTGCCCCTGGCGAAGATGTCTATCTGATTGAGGAATAATCCTTTATCTGATTGAGGAATAATCCGTTGAATGAGGAATACCCACTGTTTCTAAAATCCGGTATAAGTGGCCGGGCTGATTGCCCTGAGTTCCTCCTTTACACTTTCTGCAACATCGAGAGTCTCGATGAAATCAGCAATGACCTCGTGGTTGATGCCTGCACCTGTGCGGGTCAGAGCCTTCAGCGTCTCATAAGGATTCGGATAATTCTCCCTGCGGAGGATGGTCTGGATAGCTTCTGCGACCACAGCCCAGTTCCTGTCCAGGTCAGCCCTGATGGCATCCTCGTTGAGAATCAGCTTGCCAAGACCTTTCTTCAAGGAATTGAGGGCAATCATCGAATGAGCCAGAGGCATGCCCACATTCCTGAGTACGGTAGAGTCGGTCAGGTCGCGCTGCAGACGTGAAATAGGAAGTTTCATTGAAAGATGGGTGAAAATGGCATCAGCCATTCCGAGGTTTCCCTCTGCATTTTCAAAATCAATAGGATTCACCTTATGAGGCATCGCAGAAGAACCCACTTCGCCTGCTTTTACCTTCTGGCGGAAATACTCCATTGAAATATAGGTCCAGATGTCACGAGAGAAATCAATCAGGATGATATTGATACGGCGGAGGCAGTCGAAAATGGCTGCAAGATTGTCGTAATGCTCAATCTGGGTGGTAGGGAAGGACCTCTTGAGGCCAAGCGATGCCACGAAATCATTTCCGAAGCCAATCCAGTCGATTCCCGGATAGGCAACCTTGTGCGCATTCATGTTTCCAGTGGCACCTCCGAATTTTGCAGGATAGGTCAGAAGAGCAAACTGTCTGAGCTGTTCCTCAATACGTACAACATATACATTCAGTTCCTTTCCGACTCTTGTCGGTGAGGCCGGCTGGCCATGTGTCTTTGCGAGCATAGGGATGTCCTTCCATTGCTCCGCCATCGCCTTTATGGTGCCGAGTACCTCGTTGAGCAAAGGCATGAAGCAATCCTCGATTGCTTCCTTGAGGGAGAGCGGAACGGAAGTGTTGTTGATGTCCTGTGACGTGAGGCCGAAGTGGATGAATTCGCTCCATTTGCAAAGCCCTGCTTCTTTGAAGCGGTCTTTGATGAAATACTCCACAGCCTTGACGTCGTGATTCGTCACCTTCTCGATGTCTTTCACTTTTGCTGCATCTTCAGGAGTCATGTTCCTGTAAATATCCCTGAGGAATTCAAATTTGCTCTTGTCGAAGTCAGAGAGCTGAGGAAGAGGAATATTGCACAGGGCAATGAAATACTCAATCTCGACGCGTACTCTGTAGCGGATGAGCGCATATTCGCTGAAATACTCCCTGAGTGGTTCTGTCTGACGGGCATATCTGCCGTCGATAGGCGAAACTGCCAAAAGTGAATGACTGTCCATGTTCAATTTGTTTTTTCGCCCGCAAAGATATATAATTTCCGGAAATTATAGCGCCCCGGACATGCAAATGCAACACAGAAACCTAGTCCGTGAAGTGGCGTTTGGTGATAATCCGGCAGTAAAGCACCTCACCTGCACAGGACAGTGTAAGGGACAGAGCAACCGACCATACGGAAGGCCAGACAACCATGCCTATGCCACAGAATGCCATGCAAGTAGCCAGCGCAATCACCTGATTGATTGCAACATAGCGGTATCCGCCACGGGCAACGAAAACAAATTGCAGGTAGGCACCTGTGATGAGCATGAAATATATGGTAAGGGACAGAATCAGAGCGACCGGGTAGGCAGCAACCATGTCCTTGCCGCCAAGAATCAAGGTCGCAGGATAGCCGAAAATGACAATGCACAGAATGGTTGCAAGAGAAATCAGACGCTCATATTTGAGAATCTTGTTCACCCTTTCCGTCGTGGCCTTGGCGACAACTTCAGGGAAAAGTGCGGCATTTATCGAGTTGAGGAGCAACTTCGGTATCTGGATAATCTTGTTCGCAAGGTCATAGATGGCCACATCCTTCATACCGAAACAAGCTCCGATGACTGCCGTCAGAGTCTTCTCCTTGACGCGCCCTGAAATGGTGGTTACGAAAAAAGGCGAAGCCTCTTTATAATATTCCTTCATCTGACTGAAACTGACTCCGACGATGCGGATGCCTTCCATCAGCACGTTTGCTCCTCCTACAAGACTGCCGATGAACATCGTACCGCTGACAATCAGGGCATATACCATCAGGTCACCGGCATCTTTCACAAACAGCAGAATCAGCGGAATCTGACTGACCCGGATCACTGCCTGGAGGATGGAACTGAACTTCATGTTCTTGGTTCCGAGATAATACCACTGAGGATAGAAAGTCTTGTAGAGATTCTGGATAAAGATAACAGCAAAGATTAATATATTGTTCCTCAGGAGGGGAATGGCCAGGATTATCGGCAGGGCAATGGCAACGGACAGGAGAATCATCAGCAGCTTACAGAAAAACACTGTCGAAACAATCTGGCTGAGCTTATCCTTGTCTCCAGAATCCAGGGCAACCCTTTTTGTACAAGGGGAGTCGAAGCCGAAATCGATTATATCCTGGAAATACATCGCTACGGCAAGAAGGAAAGCATACAGTCCATACTGTTCTGCACCGAGAACCCTTATGACATAGGGATAAATCAGAAATCCTACAAGTGCGCTCACGATATTGAGCGCAGACATGTAGGAATAATTCTGAAGGACTTTGGTGCTTTTGAGCTTGCCCAGTATGTTGTCAGACTTTATCAGAAGCTGATGATTTTATCGTATTCGGGTTTTTTATACCAGTCCTGGCTCTGCTTCTGTGATGTAGCATATTCCTTGAAGCGAGGATAGGCTTCGGTAATGCTAATGTGCTCCTTAGGCCATGACCAGACACCTG
>JBJFDE010000307.1:0-1565 GCA_051889855.1 Candidatus Cryptobacteroides sp.
TAGGTGGGGGAAACAACTTTTCCGAAATTGGACCATCTGTATGTTGCATATTACACCTGTACGTCGTCACGGATGCGAACGCCGCGACAAATATCCTGAGGCAGGGCATTGCCTCGTCAGGGAGCCCCCGTAAGACGAAGGTCATCCTTTGCAAGGGACGCTAGCCACCTGAGACTCCCACGAATGAATTCGTGGGAGTATGTCAACAAGAACTTGTCCAATTTTGGTGGTACATCACTATTGTTTCGGCGTGCATTTTATCGGATTTCAGACTTCTAAAACCTGCATTTTATCGGAATTTTAATGCTCTATTTCTGCATTTTATCGGATTTTAGATATTTTTACTATCTTTGTATCAATCATTTAGATATTATTATGATTGAGGAAAGAATAATACTGCAAGTCCTTGCAGAACAACGAGATGAAATACTGGGATACGACCCTTCGAAATGGGTATCCAGAAAAGAAGAATCCCTCTTCGAATTAGAAAGTTCCCTTGCGCAGGTTGTCATCGGAGTTCGCAGGAGCGGAAAGTCAACCCTCTGCCACAAAGTGTTGCTGGAGAATGGTATCCGCTACGGTTATGTAAACCTTGACGATGACCGGCTTCTCGGCATAGAAGCAAAGGACCTGAACACGGTGCTTTCTTGCATATATCAACTCTATGGTACAGACGTCCCCTGTCTCATTTTGGATGAGATTCAGGATGTGGACGGCTGGCATCTGTTCGTTAACCGGCTCCTGAGGAGCAAAATGAAAATCTTTGTAACTGGCAGCAACGCAAAACTCCTTAGTAGCGAACTGGCCACCCATTTAACCGGCCGCTATAACGAAATCCGTCTCTATCCATTCTCATTTTCGGAGTATTGTACATACCACGGAATCGACAGAGACGGCATAACCACGAAAGCCGATGCCGCCCGTAAGAGTGCCTTTATGGATTATATCGCCAACGGAGGATTCCCGGAAATTCAAAGATTGAGGAACAAACGCGGTTATATTGAGAGCCTTATCACCGCCATTCTGGAGAAGGACATAGGACGCCGATTCAAGATTCGCAACATGGATGCGCTCCGTAAGATTGCCAATCATCTGATTAACAACTCCTGCCAAGAAGTCAAGTATGAAGAAATGTCAAGTATCCTCGGCATCAGTGACAAGACCTGCAAGAAATATACGGACTATCTCCGACAGGCGTTCCTCATCCAGATGCTGACCAAGCACTCCTTCAAGAGCAAGAACAGAATCAGAAACCCTAAGGCATATATCGTTGACCCGGGATTCCAGAACAATCGTGAGAATTCTATGGCCGGAGAAAATATAGGATGGCGTCTTGAGAACGTTGTGTACATCGAACTGCTGCGCCGTTGTGCCTATGACTTTCGGGATGTTTACTACTATAAGGCGAACTCAAGGGGCAAGGAGATTGACTTCGTTGTCTGCGACAAGGACCAGGCTCTTGAGCTCATTCAGGTTGCCTACGAAATCGACTCTCCCAAGTCATATAATCGGGAGACCTCTGCATTGATTCAGGCGGCAGTTCCGCTTCACTGTGAGAATCTAAC
>JBJFDE010000308.1:0-1563 GCA_051889855.1 Candidatus Cryptobacteroides sp.
TATCCGGCTTCCAATGTTTAACTTTTAATACTGTAATTTTTTACCGAAGTATTGTCTTTGGAAGGAGGAAATAATTTGCAATGCTGGCAGTATAATAATATGAACACGGAGAAGAGCACGATTGATACAATAAATAAAATAAGAATGGAAAAGCCTGAATATGTAACGTATGTGGAGTCCGGCAAGATGGAAATCAGAATTGATTCCCCGGTTCCTTGCCGCCAGACTTTGGTTCTAGGTGCGGTCGATGGTATGGCAGGCCGCAGGTTTCTCGTCGAGAAGGACGGTGAGATGGTTATGACTGACTATGCCAGGCGCAGGGCTGAGGCAGCAAGGGAGGCATTGCTCAGTGAGGTCAAGTTTTTTGTCGACCGGATTGACAACTTGAAAGGTCTGGTCAAAGATTATGAGGAGTTCTTGCCTGGTGCGGAAAAGCGCATAAAGGAAGCTCAGAAATATAAGGGCGAGTGCAAGGCGAGGTTCAAGGCCGGGCAAATGTCAGAATCGGAGTACAAGGACGTATTGCAAACAGTACGCTCGATTTATGATACCCCTCTCCAGGAATATAACTATATCTTCCACAAATATTTCCCTGAAGTCCGTGATTCTTTTCCGACCATATCCCTCAGCTTCGCCAAGTACATCATTTCAGAGTGCGCCGGCGGGAGCTGAGTCTGTGCCAAATCTCATCTCTGACATTCTCCCAATCTGACAAACCGTATTTTCCTTGGTTAATCCATCGTTGGCATCTCATCCGGCCTTGTGGGGCTGAAAGGATAGCGGTCCACCATTTCGCGGATGAATGCGTAGTCCTGCTCGCGGTCCACGGGGTACTGAAATGATACAGTGTACTCCACGCCCTTCGGGCTGACGTAGATATACCGGTAATAGCCCTTGATACCGTATTCGTTCAAGGTTTCCGCGATGATGACAGGGGATGTGAAGCTGCCGTTGCTGAAGGTCAGGCTGTCCTGCCGGAATGATGTGATGACGGTGTTGCTGCGACTTGAGAGATCTTCTCTTCTTATTGACACGAAATCCTCGAATTCAAAGCATTGCAGTCCCTCATAGTGGCTGATGTAGACTAGTGAGTCCGGGGTGAACATCCCGGTTCCATGGTAGCTGAATGACTTCTGGAAGCCGTCTTCTTCCGGGATGCACCCAATCGGGACTTCCAGGACGCCGCCCCAGGGCTCGTTGTAGATCCACTGGCGGCCATTGAAGCTGTAGATGCGCTTGACAGGGTCAATGCATTTCGCCCCCGGGCCGATGGCAATGCCGGCCAATGAATCCAGTTTGTTTATCCATTCCCTCTTCCCGGACATCCCGCCATGCGTCGAGCACGCAAGAGTGAACAGGAAGATAAATGCTGTCAGAAAGCAGTTTGTTACATGTCTTGTCATGATTTGATGCTGACTAATGAAATAACAATTAATCTCTTTAGAAACATATACCGACAAAATGCCTATTTATTTCATTTTATTAAAGCTTTTACTGATTGGACTGATAATCCGCAATTCGTACAGCAAAATGTGATCTGGGTTCTGTGGATCTTGCTTTGGC
>JBJFDE010000309.1:0-1558 GCA_051889855.1 Candidatus Cryptobacteroides sp.
AAGGACTTACAGAGTAAACCCCCATGCCCGCACGCTTGGCACCACCATAAATGAAACTTAGGGGCAGCAGGCTCTTGATATTGTTGGAGCAATTTTTTATACTGGTATTAACGGCAAAGATCGAGTTTTATTTGGGCCTGCAGCCCGTGAGTAAACTGATTTCAGGTACTCTCATTTGCACCACCATCTGTCCAGCCATTCGTGGCAAAAGGACGTAGAGTAAAATGATAAAAGACAGAGTACCGTGCCGTAAACTCATCCAGGGAGGTGCCGGTATGGATAAGGTTTACGACAAGTGTTGTGGTATTGATGTGCACAAGAAGCTCATTGTCGCCTGCTTCAGACAAGGCAACAAGCAGGAGATTCGTGAGTTTGGTGCAACAACCAGAGAACTTCTGGAATTGGCAGACTGGCTCAAGGAAGGCAACTGTGAAATGGTCGCCATGGAGAGCACAGCCTCTTATTGGAAGCCTCTGTACAATATCCTTGAGTCATCCGATTTGAAAGCAATGGTGGTGAATGCCCACCATATGAAAGCTGTTCCCGGTCGGAAAACGGATGTAAAGGATGCTGAATGGATCACTGATCTTCTTCAGCATGGACTGCTTCGTGCAAGCTACATACCTGCCAAAGATCAACGGGAACTGCGGGAGCTGGTACGCTATCGCAAGAGTCTCGTGGGAGAACGCGGGCGGGAACTGAACCGACTTCAGAAAATGCTGGAAGGAGCCAATATCAAGCTTTCAGGCACGGTATCTGACATTAACGGCAAGAGCGCCCGAAGCATTCTGGAATACCTGCTCACCGGCGCTTTTATCGACAGCAAGAAGTATGACGAGATGTATGAGCAAAGGGTGATTGCGCATAATCTCAAAGCTTCCAAGGAGCAGATTATCGATGATCTGAATGGCGTCATGACTCCTTTACAGCGACGAATGATGAAAGAGCTTCTCGCTCATCTTGATGAACTGAATGTCCATATCAAGAATCTTGATGACGAGATTGACAATTTCATGAAGCCTGAGGAAAAGGGCGCTGTATCTGTCATTGAGGAGGTTACCGGCATTGGGCATACTGGCGCACAGGCTATTGTGTCCGTAATTGGCACAGATATGAGTCGGTTTCCTACCGACGGGCACATATCATCCTGGGCTGGCCTCTGTCCCGGAAACAATGAAAGTGCCGGGAAGCGAAAATCAGGCAAAATCCGAAAGGGAAATACATTGTTGCGAAGTACTTTGGTCACATGTGCGCATGCAGCTATCCGGAATAAGAAATCCTACTTTTATGCGCAGTTCATGAGAATCAGCGCGCATCGAGGCAAGAAACGTGCGTATGTAGCTGTCGCCCATTCCATGCTTGTAGCAATCTATCACATTCTCAAGGATGGTGTGGTTTTCAAGGATTTGGGAGCTGACTACTATAGTCAATTTAACAGGGAACGCAAGATCAACGCATACCTTAAAAAGCTAAAAGCGCTTGGCTGGAAAGAACCTGTAGTTGCCACATAAGTCTTTCAGTTAAGTTCAAAATTTTCAATGCAAAATCTTTACGGGGG
>JBJFDE010000310.1:0-5477 GCA_051889855.1 Candidatus Cryptobacteroides sp.
AGCGTGTGTTCTTACCCTGAGCTATAAGTGTCAGTATCGAGAAATAGATGCCGTAATCCTTGCCGAACTCATCGACAAGCATGTTCTTCCCCTCAAGCAGAAAATAGGAGTCGCGCTCAAAGAACATATCAATCATTTTCTTTTCGGTGAACTTTTTCCTGTCGATAAACAGTTCGACATACTTCGCCACACCGCCTGTCAGAGTATAAAGAGCCAATAGATCAGCCTTCTTGTAGTCAGGACAGTATTCTGACATAATCTCCTTGAGGACGGAAGGCCTGAAAGGTCGGACGTTCATTGTCGCTGTCTGCCTTCCGAATAGTGGCTGCTTCTTATCCTTGAATATCTTGTTCAAAAGGGTGTTTACAGAACCTGCCACAATCAGGTTGATATGAGCAATATTCTTATAACTATCCCATATATTCTGCATGTCGGAATAGATAGATGGATTTACTCTATAGAAGTCCTGGAACTCGTCAATGAAAAGGTTGATGTGCCGGGTCTGAGATAATTCCATAATAAGCTTGAATATCTCAGCAAAAGATGTCCCCCTGCCGATAATCAGTATGTTGAGTTTTGAGCGGACTTCCTCTATGTATATATCACACAAATCAGCTTCCGCCTTACGAGCGACAAAGAAGTACAGCATTTCCTTGTTTTCGTAAAACTTCTTGACCATCGCTGTCTTACCTATTCGACGTCTTCCTGTAATGATCGTAATTGGGCAACTTCATTAGACAGTTCCTCAATTTCCCTTAGTTTCTCAAACTCCTGTTCTCTATCAAAAAATCTCATATCTATAACTTTTACCGTAATGCCTATTCTCATTCTGTTTCACCTTGCCGGTAAGCCATAGTCATATAAATAGTTTTATGTTTAACAATGCTTTCCCCAGGGCGGTTACACTGTTATAACGTAAAAACCATCCGAAAGGTTGGGGAAATAATACATTTTGCATTGCTTTTGTTGGAAATCAGTCACATTTCAAAGATAGTCGATTTTACGATTCAGTCAATCATCTATAGCTGGAAGCGATTTGCCTCACAACGAGTCAGGATTACCGAATATTTTGATATCTTTGTAACAGCACGATGTACGTGACAACAAAACGGTGAAAAAATCGCGGCTTTTTTGCACCAAATGGACTCAAACTCCCAAACGGTGAAAAATCAGCGGCTTTTTTGCACTAAATTCAATATTTGCTATGGCGACTTATAGAGAGAAAGAGGCGTATTGCGAGAGAAGTTTCCAATCATCAGGACCATACTGGCACCTGTACACATCCGGCAAACAAACCAGCCTGATATTTCGCAAGACAGAAGATTATGCTTTTGGTATGAATGTGGTGGCTATGACCTCATTGGAATTTCCAATGGTCAAGACAATCACCATGACGCTTATGAGCAATCACATCCATTTAATTGCAAGTGGCGAGGAGGAAGATATTGTCCAATGGTTCAAATTTTTCAGAAAGAAACTAGCCAGAGGACTGGCATCGGATAAAATTTGCGGAATATGCTTGCCAATCGACTTTCAGGAGAATCATAAAAGACTGGCAGATTTGAATTCGTTAAGGCATGCAATAGCATATGTAAATAGGAACGGTTATGTTGTCAATCCATCTTATACCCCTTTCAGCTACCCGTGGAGTGCCTGTGGCTACTATTTTCCTATGATTCAGCCGCAAATCTACTTCAAGGATTTAACCAGTGCAAAAAAGAGAGAGATGTTCAGAGGTCGTGTCCCAGCATTTTCGGGTGACACACTCGTTTTATCCTATGACATTTCAGAGAGTTCTGATGAATGCTATGTAATTGCACCACCTTCCTACTGCGCCATCCAATTCGGGATGGCGATGTTCCGCAATGCTCATCACTACTTTTCGGCAATAAGCAAGAATGTCGAAGCATATAGCGGAGTTGCATCCGAAATTGAGGATGATGAATTTCTCACGGACGGAGAATTATTTGCCCAACTGACATTTATCCTTCGAGAACATTACCAGGTGGCAGCTCTAAAAGACCTATCAAAAGCTCAGAAACTGGACCTTGCCCGTACAATCCGCAACAAGTTCCGTTCCTCTAACACTCAGATTAGCCGTGTGCTTGGAATTACACAGTACGAAATTGACAGTTTATTTCCTTTAGGAGCAAAAAACAAAACATTTTGACAGCAGTACAACAAAACGGTGAAAAAATCGCGGCATTTTTGCACCAAATGGACTTAAACTCCAAAACGGTGAAAAATCAGCGGCTTTTTTGCACCAAATGGGCGCAGAAGAAAAGGAGATTTACAAGCTAAGGATCTCCAGCCACTCAATTTCTCCGCCCCACAGGGCGAGGAAGCGATGGAAATCTGCACCGGATATCACTACGCTGGCTGTGTTGTCGCACGGGTGGAAACTGATGCGTGAGACATCGCAGAGGTCGCTGTCGATATAATATTTCACCCTGTGACCATTCTCAAACAATTCCTTGGGATTTACATTCCCCGAAGATTCCACATTCCCCGAAGATTCCACATCCTTCGAAGAGTCTTCATTTCCGTCCGCCGGTGAAACAAGATTCATATCATTGATAAGGCCGAAGGCGGAAACGGAACCTGGGAAAGTACCCAGACAGCGCATCATCCTCTCCGGCGATGCGAATGACAATTTGCCCTGCCTGAGAGAATGTTCCAAAGAATGGATGTCCAAATTCTTGTGACACTCCATACTTACAAGATAGTGTCTATTGCCTTTATGATTGCGGAAAAACAAATTTTTGCAATGTGTCGAATCTGGAATCCGTCCCCAATATTCAAGACATTCCTCTATTGAGGAAAGGGCGGGATGCTCATACAACTCATACTCTATTCCGTTGCTTTCAAGGAAAGACAACACCCTTTTCCTCGCTGCCTGCCTTTGTTCTGTTGTTATTTCCATATTCATTTGATTATTCTGTCATCCTTCAGATCAGGGAATCATATATATCGTCGAAAGTGCGGCGCAAAGAATCAAGGTCTTTCAATTGGCGGCGGAACTCCTCCAGACGGGCGGCATTCGGAGACTTCGGAATCCATAGACAGAGATATCCGCCTTCTCCATATTTCTCATTCAGGTGTTCCAAGGTACGCCTCCAATGACCTTCCCGGTCCAGTTCAGGATTGTGGGACAGCCCGAATTGGATTGTCCGACGGATGATTGTCATCGCATCAATCTGACGGTCAGCCTCAGCAACTATTTTCCCATATATGCTCCTCGGCTCCTGCTTGTTCGATGCCCGGTGGTCCTCTACCGCCTGTGCCATTATCTCAATCTGTTCAGGCGTGAACCACTTCCTCAGATTTTCGTCAGAGCGTACAATCTTTCCTGACTCAAGATGATGCGTTTTACGATCCACAGCAAGGCCGGTATCGTGATAAGCCGCTATTGCATAAACCATATCCATATCCACATCATAATGCTTGGCCAACTCCAGACTCTGTTCTATGACATAGGTCACGTGATCACGGCGATGCGCCCCGTCGAAATTGTCGTATTCCGGAATTATGTTCTTCTTTATATAATCCTTCAATCCTGAAATACCGGCATCTGGAATCCACCTTACAGACGAAAGGTCTAGAACATTACCTGGAAGGCTTATATGCGGCGTATAGATGAACGTATAATCTATGTATTTGCGCTCTATGACATTAAGGAAACGAAAGTCAGGATGGCCATAATCTCCTGATGAACCATAAAGGATTATCTCCTTTTTTTCATCATTTTTCGACCACCATCCTCCTCCGTGGACCTTTTCATATCCGACGATAAGGTCTTTGTGGTTGATTGCCATTCCCATCCGGAGAAAACCCTCGGTCTCTCCCGGACTTGTTACAATTATGAATTTCGGATGCATCTTTACAAGTTGCTCTAGGGCTAAGCCAAAAGTTCCCCAACACATATTATCCGGCAAAATTACAAAATAGTACCGATGTTTGAAATAAACATATATTGAGATGCGTATTTTATCCAAATGAATATCTTTGCATAGAAACAGAAAACGGACTTTATTTTGGAAACAAAAGATAATTTGTACATACGGAAATCACGCAAGGAAGACCTGCCGTGATGCAATATGCTCTTGAATCATATACCGCCATAAGGATTGACACCCATCGGGATAACCTGGTAATGCAGAATGCCATAGCAAAAGAAGGTTTCGGGTATTGCGGCATCATCCATTGTTGGAACGGAGACGAGCGTCTGGCCTATCAATTCTCAAAATAAAGATTGGCAATGATGTAAGTGACACCAAAACAAAATTAAACACCTATGGCCTCCACTGTGTTACCACACTACGTATCAGACTGAGCATCTGCCTGTTCCAATTGTCATCGCCCGGAATCTGATAACGGAAACTACCCTGAGGATCATCTGTAAACGATGTGCTTGCATCTTCAGCAATATTCACCCTACCCCTGTCGGAAAGATGGAACAAACAATTGCCTTCCACCGCATTTATCACAGTAAGCGGGTCCCACATTCTCTGCCCGTCATCCGCAGTACAATGCAGGAGCATTTCATGAATAGGATGCCCGGAAGAAAAATCCGCCTGCACCTGTGCTGGAGTATAATCAATCCTCTGCCCCACCTCTGTCGGAGATAGAATGACATCCACATCATCAGGCAAAAGCTTGAAGAATGTCTTGGTGAACGACAGCCCCTGCGCGAAGTTGTAATCTGGTTCTATCGTGCCGTCAAAAGCCCCTCCCATCATATAAATGCACTTTACCTTCCTCCTGACAAGCTCCACTCCGGACAATTCCGAATACTCATCCGAACCAGATTCCAACAATTGCGAAAGCGTTGTCAGAAATCCGATACTGCAAATCACGACCGAACGGTCCTCTGCACGAGAGAGTATTTCCCGATAAAACTCATATCCATCAGGCAGTTCCGACATTCTCCGCCCGGAAGTCCGGAACAGAAGATTGCCATTCTGGTCTCTATAATCCGCCATATCACGGTAGTCAATCCATACTGACGGATCCGGTATTCCATCCCTGACCAAAGCGATAGGCAAATCAGGCTTTCCATAATAAGTATTGATGACATCCGCAACAGAAGCACAGTCCTCCCCCATTCTGTCCACGACCACTCCGACGAGCCTGCATTTTCCCTGATGCTCATAAGTATGAAGCATCGCCAATGCTATGAGGTCGTCGTATGAACTGCCTATATCGGTGTCCAGTATTATCTGGGGAACCGAAACGCCCTCTCCCCCATCCGTCTTTCCGCAGGAAAGGAACAGGAAGCCTGCCGATATTATGGCAATTAGTGATTTATACAGGAAAGTCTTCATATTTATTTCCGCTCATCTATCGACTTCGCGAAAGCGGAAAACAGTTCTTTTTGCCTGCCACTGAAGACGATATGATGATTACCTATTGGATTTGTAAGGAAATAATCCGGAACGCCCTCTGAATTGAGAAGGGCCAATGCAAGACAACCCGTA
>JBJFDE010000311.1:0-20567 GCA_051889855.1 Candidatus Cryptobacteroides sp.
GCAAAAATTCCGAAAAATGTTCCCCAAGACTTCGTCGGTGGTGATGTCGCCGGTGATGGTGCCGAGGTGGTGGAGGGTTTCGCGCAGGTCCTGGGCGAGTAGGTCGGTGGGGAGGGTGGTGTCGAGGCCTTCGCGGACGCGGGTCAGGCTGGTTTGGGCCTGGGTGAGGGCCTGGATGTGACGGGTGTTGGTGACCATTGTGCCGTCTTCCTTGAGGAGGTCCTTGACGCTTGCGGAGAGGGTAGTCCTGAGGGTGTCAAGGCCGGTGCCTTCCCTGGCGCTTATTGGAATGATTGGAATTGTCGTCGCCGAATCTGCAAAACCAGCATCATATCCTGAAAGGAAAGACTCATTTACATTAATTCCCTTATTTTCAATGCAAGAAACAATTAAGTTCCTAACGGAAATAAAGTTGTTTTCCGCATGATTTACCTCATCAAGGCCTGTAAGATCCGCCTTATTGAGCAGAATCATCAATTTCTGCTCCGGCAAATGAACCCTTTCAACTATCTCAATAAGATTGGAGGAAATCTCTTCGAAAGGCCGTGTCGAATCAATCATCGCAAGCACGACGGAGGCATCATCAATCTTCTGAAGCGTTCTCTGGATTCCGATTTTTTCGATTGTTTCCTCAGTTTCGCGCAGACCTGCGGTGTCAATGAAACGGAAAAGGACTCCGTCAAGGACGAGAGTTTCCTCGATGGTGTCGCGCGTCGTTCCGTGAATATCTGAAACGATGGCTCTTTCTTCTCCCAGAAGCGAATTAAGCAGCGTGCTCTTACCTGCATTCGTTGCACCGGCAATCGCCACGGGAACGCCGTTTTTGATGGCATTTCCAGCCTTGAAACTCCCGACAAGACGAGCGATGTGGTCAAGAGTTGCATCAACCAATTCTTTTAGACGCCCTCTGTCGGCAAATTCCACTTCTTCTTCACTGAAATCCAGCTCGAGTTCCATCAGAGATACGATTTCAAGCAAGGATGAGCGCATCTTTTTCAGTTCTGAGGAGAAGCCGCCCTTGAGCTGGCGCATTGCAATCCTGTGAGCAGCAGCATTCTGCGATGCAATCACATCTGCCACAGCCTCAGCTTGTGCGAGGTCCATCTTGCCGTTGATGAATGCCCTCTGGGTGAATTCTCCGGGCTCGGCGCTCCTGGCACCCGCCTTCAGCAGCAGGTTGATTATCTGAGAAACTATGTAAGCTGAGCTGTGACACGATATCTCCACGGAATTCTCTCCCGTGTAGGAATGCGGAGCCTTGAAAATACTCACGAGCACCTGGTCCAGGATGTCTCCCGATTCGTTGAAAATTGTGCCGAAACGGATGCTGTAGCCTTCAGCTTCGCAGATTTTGCCACGTTTGCATTCCACTATTTTATCCGCAATGGTCAGTGCCTGATGGCCGCTCACCCTGATTACCGAAATGGCACCTGTTCCCGGAATGGTCGCAGGTGCGCAGATTGTATCATCGTTTCTTGAAATAAACATAATATTCGCTGAAAATTAAATCACCTGATATACTGACTGAAGAACTTCCAGATTTCCCCATAGGTATCCATATCCTT
This sequence comes from Candidatus Cryptobacteroides sp., assembly GCA_051889855.1. Taxonomy (GTDB): domain Bacteria; phylum Bacteroidota; class Bacteroidia; order Bacteroidales; family UBA932; genus Cryptobacteroides. Next base: position 1,566 of record JBJFDE010000311.1, read on the forward strand.
GGCTGCCCAGCTGTGTCCGCCGTTTTCAACCTCATAAAGCCATACATCAGCTGAAGGCCCTCGTTTCCAGGCTGGTTTTCCTCCGCTGTAAACAGTTTTGGTGACCTTGTTTCTTATCAGGGGCAGTTCCTCCTGAGAAAATCTGGTGCAACCATTGATTGAAGTAACGTATGCAACTGCAAGTGGTACAGAAAGATACGCTCCCCAGCCTCCATCGTTTTCAGGATCGCCGTTCCACATGGAAGTTTTATCCTTGGTACCATGGACCTCCATGAATGGAACAGGGGCAGAGTACTCCCGGTCCATGTCAGTCAGGGTAAGACCGGCAATCGAGGCTATCGCCGAGAATGTCTCCGGACTGTGCATGGCCATAAGGTAACACATCTCTCCGCCGTTGGACATCCCCGTAAGGAAAACATTCGTTTTGCTCAAAGCATATTCCTTCTGAAGGTGGCAGATGAGTTTTTTCAGGAAGGCTATATCGTCTTGTTTCCATCCTTTCTGGAAAGGGTAGCCGACATTCCAGCTGTTCTTGCCCCTGGGGTCCTTTGCTCCGGTAGGAAAACATACTGCAAATCCTTCCCGGTCAGCAAGGTCCAGAAACTGCACATGTCCCTTGGCTCCATTTCCCCCATAGCCGTGAAGAACGACAATCAAAGGACGCCCTGACTCAAATGAAGGCGCATCAGAGGAGGGGACGTAAACGAAACATTCCCTCATAATTCCCTGATCTTTAAGCTCTATCCTGTGGCATCGTTTCTCAATGTCAGTGGGTCCGTCCTGAGCAGGACATTCAAGGCCTGAGAGGCCGAGAAACAGAATAAACAAAATAAAAAACTTCTTCATGACATCATTTAACCAATGGGAAATCCGACAAAGACCTGCCGACAAAATCAGGCACGACATAATCCGCATATTGCGAAACAACTGAAGCAGGATTGGTCGTCGTAAGTCCGACCAACGTGGCACCGGAAGCCTTTCCCGCCTGGAGCCCGCTGACCGAATCTTCGAACACGATGGTTTGCGAAGGCACGGCACCGAACCTTTCCATTCCACGGATGAAACATTGTGGAGAAGGCTTGGATTCAGTAAAATCCTCGCTCATAAGGACATGGTCGAAAATAGAACGCAACTGAGGATGCCTATTGAAGACCACATCCATTTTCTTGGCATTTGAACTTGTGACTACGGCCATAGGTATTCCGGCAGATTTAAGAGAAAGTAAAAATTCCTCAGCGCCGGGAACAAAGTCATAAGGCATGGAATTCTCGAATTCATCCAATTCGGCCGTAATCTTCTCTCTGTCAGAACTGTTGGTAAACCATTCATCGAAAATATGAACCAAGGTCTGTCCCTTTATTCTTCTGCAGAAATCCTCAATTCCAAGATATTTCAAACCTATCTTGTCCCAAAAGAAGGTATAATTCGTCTCCGTGTCAAGTATCACTCCGTCCAGATCAAACAAAGCAACGATATTACAATTTCCCATTCCTAAACTATTAATTATCTGTCTCCTATCTGTCTCCCGTTCAATGAGAGAACCACGAATTTGCAAAGTTATAAAAAATAGATGAACAATCCCTCATATTTGAAATAGCCCGTCAAAAGCAAGGTTTTATCGATTTTTATACTTAAATTTGCATGATTTGTTGTCAAATTTCTGACATAATCAAATCAGTTTTGAAGTATTATAATTAAATCGACACTTATATTTTATGGGAAAAGTAATACTGACTGGCGACCGTCCTACAGGTAAACTCCATCTGGGACACTATGTCGGTTCCCTCAGAAGAAGGGTAGAACTCCAGAATTCAGGTGAATTTGAGAAAATATTCATCATGATAGCTGATGCTCAAGCACTTACCGACAATGCAGATAATCCTGAAAAAATCCGTCAGAACATAATTGAAGTTGCTCTTGACTACCTTTCTGCAGGTCTCGACCCTGAAAAAGTAACCATTTTCATACAATCACAGGTACCTGAGTTGTGCGAGCTTGCTTTCTATTACATGAACCTTGTGACAGTGCAGCGTCTCCAGAGAAATCCGACCGTGAAGACGGAAATCCAGATGCGCGGATTCTCAGACAATGATGAAGAGGAGACTCAGAACAAAAAGGGAATTCCTGTCGGATTCTTCACTTATCCGATCAGCCAGGCCTCAGACATCACCGCTTTCAGGGCAACAACCGTTCCGGTCGGAGAGGACCAGTGCCCGATGATTGAGCAGACAAGAGAAATCGTTCACAAATTCAATGCTGTTTATGGCGAAACATTGGTAACGCCTGAAATCATGCTTCCGACCAACTGTGTATGCAGCCGCCTTCCCGGCACTGACGGAAAGGCCAAGATGAGCAAGTCACTCGGCAACTGCATCTACCTTTCCGATACATCCAAGGAAGTGAAAAAGAAAATCAACAGCATGTACACCGACAGTGGCCACCTTCAGATCACTGACCCGGGAAAAGTAGAGGGAAATGTCGTATTCACATATCTTGATGCATTCTGCACCGACGAACATTTCGCAAAATTCCTACCTGAATACCGTAACCTCGAAGAAATGAAGGCACACTACCGCAGGGGAGGCCTCGGAGACGGCACATGCAAGAAATTCCTCTTCAACATCATGGAGGATATACTCCAGCCAATCCGCGAAAGACGCCATATCTACGAGCAGAATATCCCACAAGTCTATGAAATTCTCCGCAAGGGCAGCGAGGTGGCTCGCGCAGAAGCAGCCAAAACCCTTGCAGATGTTCGTAAGGCCATGAAAATCGACTACTTCGATGATCCGGATCTTATCAGGGAGCACACAAAGAAATATAGCATGAAGTAAGTCTGTAATTGAACGTGTAACTAAAAACCAAAATATGAACCAAATTAGAAAAAGCGCGAATCTCCTCCACACTGAAGACTGGCTCTCGGTGTGGATAGGTGTGATTATCATTGCTTTGGGAAGCATTGCCGTCCTTTCGGGATGGTTTGATTTCTCAGTAATGTCATTCAAGACTTGGACTGTAGGGGAAACTCTTTCCGAAAAAGATGCAGCCAAGGTTATTCCCCTTGTACAGCAGCTCGGCTCATGGGCTTTTTGGAAAAAGACTATTGTGACAATCTTGGTGCTTGGAATCCTCTTCGGGGCAGGAGTCAAACTTCAGGGCGAGAAGCTCCGCAAATTCATTCCTGCCTTCCTTGTTCTGTTTGCCATTGCAGTGATAGTGAGGATGGTCAGTGCTGAATTTACTCTTAAACGCTACCTTGAATGGGCTTTCTGGGCATTGCTCATCGGCCTGTTTATTTCCAATACCGTCGGAGTACCAAAATGGCTTAAGCCGGCAATACGTACAGAATTCTACATCAAGACAGGTCTCGTTGTTTTCGGATTCTCAGTTCTTTTCTCCAATATCGCCAAATTTGGTCTTTATGGCCTCGGTATCGCATGGGGAGTTACACCGCTGGTAATTCTCTTCATGTGGTGGTTCGGCAACAAAGTCCTGAAAATCACAAACAAGCCACTTCTTATCACACTTTCAGCTGCGACTTCTGTATGCGGTACATCCGCAGCCATTGCAACAGGAGCTGCCTCAGGATGTAAGAAAGAAGACCTTTCGGTTGCAATATCCATCTCTATCATCTTCACAATCCTCATGATGATTTTCGAACCGATGGTAATCGAATGGCTCGGCATGGGACAGATTATGGGAGGTGCACTCATCGGTGGTACCGTAGATTCAACCGGAGCAGTGGTCCTTGCCGGAAGCGCCCTCGGTCCTGAGGCTGAGCAGGTTGCATCGCTTGTAAAAATGATTCAGAACATCCTCATAGGCTTCATCGCCTTCTTTGTTGCAATCTTCTTTGCAAGAAAAGTGGACAAGAGCGGTCAGGCTTCAGTCGGAGCAAGCGAGATCTGGACCCGTTTCCCTAAATTCATCCTTGGATTCATGGTTGCTTCAGTTGTGGCATCCATCATCTTCGTTCCGGCATTCGGAGCTGAGAAAACCAATGCCATCAACAAAGTTCTCGGAGGCTACAAGGACTGGGCATTCGTACTTGCCTTCACATCGATTGGTCTTGATACCAACTTCAAGCAGATTGCAAAGAGCATGCAGGGCGGAAAAGTCCTTTGGTTGTATATTATCGGCCAGACATTCAACATACTCCTTACCTTCGGAGTGGTTTGGCTTCTGCTTTCCGGAGCGATTTTCCCGACACCTGACATCAAGACTTTCAATGACAAAGAGGTGAAAGTGATTGAGAAACGTGAGGTACGTGAAGAGAAGAAGGAAGAGAAGTTGGAGAAACGCGAAGCCAGAAAAGAGGCAAAAGAAACCAAAAGAACGGTTCAGGATGCTGATTTTGTCAAAGAAGCAGAAGCAATCGAGGCTGGTTCACAAAAATAAATGAGAATCAACAAAAATATCATTTTAAAAACTGTCACCGTCATCATGATGGTGGCAGTTATTGTTATTGCCGTCTATATCATGCTGAACCAGAAAGGACTTGTTGACGGATATGATTTCGGTGTCGGGGCATATTATTATGTAGATGTACCTGATTTTGATAAAATCGTTGATGATCAGGCATATCAGACCACCGTCCCGGTATGGATGCATGTAGTGCTGTTCATCGCCTGGGGTTGGCTCATGTGGCGACTATGGCTGTTCATCGACAGGAAATAAAAAAAAGGCCTGCAAAGGGCCTTTTTTTTATTTCCTTGACAGTACTGATCCTACATGTCATCTTTATCCATATTCTGCAGTAGAGCTTCATTCGTGCCATATTTGACCATCTTGCTCTGCAGCAACTCCATCGCCTCGATGCAGTTCATGTCGGCCAGGAATTTCCTCATAACCCAGATCCTGTTGGCAAGAGCAGGGGAGTAGAGCAAATCATCACGTCGTGTACTTGACAGAGTGACATCAACGGCAGGGAAGATACGCTTGTTTGCAAGCCTTCTGTCAAGCTGAAGCTCCATGTTACCGGTTCCTTTGAATTCCTCGAAAATCACTTCATCCATCTTGGAACCAGTCTCGGTAAGAGCAGTTGCAAGAATGGTGAGCGATCCACCATTTTCAATATTTCGCGCTGCTCCGAAGAAACGTTTAGGCTTATGAAGGGCATTTGCATCCACACCTCCTGAAAGCACCTTGCCGGAAGCAGGCTGAACAGTATTGTAAGCTCTTGCAAGACGTGTAATGGAATCGAGAAGGATGACGACATCGTGTCCGCATTCAACCATCCTTTTTGCTTTTTCAAGAACCATGTTCGCAACTTTCACATGGCGCTCAGCGGGCTCATCGAAAGTCGATGCGACTACCTCGGCCTTTACACTTCTTGCCATATCGGTCACCTCTTCAGGACGCTCATCAATCAGAAGCACTATCATATATACCTCTGGATGATTGTCAGCAATGGCATTCGCGATGGATTTCAGAAGCATGGTCTTACCGGTCTTCGGCTGGGCCACGATAAGTCCCCTCTGTCCCTTTCCGATAGGAGTGAACATGTCCACAATCCTGCAAGACATATCATTATGTCCGTTGCCAAGCAAATTGAATTTCTCATCTGGGAACAAAGGAGTAAGGAAGTCAAACGGAATCCTGTCCCTGATGAATTCCGGCGTACGGCCGTTGATGAATTTGATGCGGACTAACGGGAAATATTTGTCTCCCTCCTTCGGAGGTTTGATCTCTCCTGTTACAGTGTCTCCGGTCTTGAGGGCATGTGCCTTAATCTGAGCCTGTGAGACATAGATATCATCTGGTGAATTAAGATAATTGTAATCGGACGAGCGGAGGAAACCATATCCGTCAGGCATTATTTCAAGTACTCCCGTTGCTTCAACGACTCCGTCAAATTCAATCTTCGGCTGAGGCTGCTGTGATTGTTGTTGCTGTTGTTGCTGTTTTTGCTGCCTGTCCTGTTTGAACTGCTTCCTGTTCTGGTTGCCTTCCTGTGGCTTTTGTTCTTGTCTTACAGGATCTTCTGAAACAGATTCAACCTGAACTTGTTCAGCTTGCTGGTCTTTGGCTATCCTTGTCCTTTTATGTCTTCCGCCTTCCTTTGGAGCATCGTCAGACTTCTTCTGCTGTGCAACAGGTGTCTCTTCCGCTGCAGGAAATTCTGAATTCTGTGCCTTCTCATCAGCCTGAGCCTTCTCTTTGGTCTTGGCTGGCTCAGCAGATTGAACCGGGGCGGCATCTTCAGATTTCACCTTCTTGTTATTGTCATTTTTCCTGGACTTCTTTGCAGGTTTTACTGAATCTTTATTCTCTTTTGTCTCTTTGGCCTCTTTCTGCTCTGCCTCCGGCTTAGGTTCCTCAGGCTTCTGAGCTTCAGGTGCAGCTTGTGGATCCACTTCCTCCGTATTCTTCTTTGCAGCTGCATCTTCCTTTTTGGGGCGACCGCGTTTCTTCTTCTGTGGCTGAGGTTCAGGAGCCTTCTGGGAATCCTGCCTTGCAGCCTCATCAAGAATGGAATAAATCAGATCAGTTTTCTCCATCCTTTTGTAACCTTTCACACTTAGTTCAGCCGCAATCGTGCGGAGCTGATCTATCTCCATTTCTTTCAGATCTTGAATATTGTGCATAAAAACGATTGATATGTGATTATCTTGTAAATGAAATGTACCACGAACTGGCGATGTCATTTCAACATTTATAGACAAATAATATGTCCTTCTCCTATATTGGACTCCGCAAAGTTAATAAAAATATCCGTCTCTGCAAGAGAAACGGATATTTTTAGAGTATCGCACATGCAAAACTAGAATTTCTAATAGCCATTGTCCCAGTAACTGCTGCTCTTCTTGAATTTGAGCAAGTCAGCCAGGGCTGCTGCATTTGCCTGGATTCGGAAACTCCAGGACTCATATCGTCCGGTCGGAATCCACGACACTGAAATATTGAAACAGTGCAGGTCATAAGTCGCGCTGAGCTGGGTTGTACTCATTTTCAGAGCCATAAGGTCGAAATTGGTGCTAAGCTGCAATGCCAGCCTCGGAGTAAGCTTCAAACTTCCGTTCAGACCGAGAGTCTGGGTGAAATTATGTTTGGTAGAAGCAGTCCCGTTGGCATACTGATATCCCTTGTTGTAACTGAAACTGTAATTCAGGCTCAGAGACCATGGGGCATTCGGATTGGTATAGTACAACCAACCTCCCGGTATATATTCGCCCGTTATCGGGTGGTAAAATATCCTTGTATAGCTCGAAGTGGAAGTCAAAGGTCCGCTTCCCCCGACCTTGCCGTCATTTCCATTTATCTTTCCTTCGCCGCTTATGGAATATGACAGGGATACGTTGGCTCTTGTGAGCCTGAGAAGTCCCTGATGTTCCTGAATTGCAAATCTGTTGATCTGCCTTCCTGAAGTATTCCTTTCATCGACCAGTATGGCATAAGGATCCAGGGTACATGATGCATTGAGTCCAAGTTTTCCGAAGATGGAGGTGCTCAGCGTGACATTCACCGGACTCATGTTCAGGGAGTCGGCAAGGAAGTTATAACCGGTGGTAAAGTTCAGCTGGTCAATAAGTTTGATTTTCTTCGTTCCTGTACCTGTGGTGTCCTTGATGTCCCTGACCTTTGCTTCGAAGTTGTTTCCGAGAGAGATGTTCATGCTGGCAGTCTTTCCCTTTGACGGATAACTTCCGATTCCCTGGTAAATATTATAATCTTCACTGTGTTCGACTCCTTTGGAGTCTGTATAGGTAAGAGTTCTCCATCCGTTGAAATGTGTGCCTTTTTCCGGGCTGAATGAGGCTGAAATGGTAGGGGTGAAGACATGCCTTATAGTCTGGAGCTTATGATGCTGTCCAAAGTTAAACATACCGTAGAGCCTGGTACTCATGCTTATGCTTCCAGAATAGTTGTGCGTGGCTCCGAAATGTCCGAAATTGCTGCCTTGTATTGTCTCAACCTTATCTGTTTCAGGATTATATACTTTTTCATTTGCCCTGAACAGCCAGTTCATGCCATAGGAGACTGAAGGGGTGATGTTGATATATTTCAAGAGAGTGAAGTTCGGAAGTCCGATCTGGAAATTATGCACCATTGTAGTCTGGAATTTATCGAAAAATCCCGGCTGCATAAACTCCGATGCCTTGAAATTGATTTTATTGGACAGGGATGTATTGTATCCCAGAGAAAATTTCTCGTAAAATTTCTCCTTGCCCACACGATGTTTCTGTTTGAACGGATAGAACCTTGTCACACTGAAGGCAAGGTTCGGAAAATTGAAAACATATGAACTGTCCTTGGAGTTCTGGCTATGGTTCATACCAAGGGACAAATTGAATTTGCCGTTCCAATCCTTTCGGTATGAAATGGATGATGATATCTGATTTTGAAGGGTTTCCTCAATGTTGGTGGAGTTGTACCTGTTGTTCGAAGGGCTGGAAAAGTTCACCGATGCACTGAACGATGTTCCCGGACGTGCCTTTGAATCCTGGGAGTGGCTCCATGATACCTTGAAGTCCCTTGACTGGAAGAAATCCGTGCTGCCCCGTTCGCCGGTCTGGTTGTTGGAATAGGAGAGTCCGAAATTTCCAGTGAATTTGTAATTGACTTTATATCTGGAGTTTACATTGACGGCCCACGATCCGAGAGTATATATGTCTCCGGTCAGGGCTATGTCGAAATAATCTCCCAGAACGAAATACAATCCCAGATCCCTCATGTAGAAACCACGGGAAACTTCCTCACCAAAGGTCGGGAAAAGGATACCTGTTGCCCTGTCCGGTTTCTTTGGGATGAACCCGAAAGGCAGACCAATAGGCAAAGGCACATCCGCAATCACAGGATAGGCCGGTCCGAAGACAGTCTTTTGATTAGGTTTTGTAACAACCTTGGCAGCAGTAAGATGCAGGTAATAATGGGGATGTTCGCAGTCGCAGACCGTATATTTGCCGTTTGTGATATTTATTGAACGGTCCGGCATCATCTTGATATTCTTTCCATGAAGAATACCGTCCTGCTCCTGTGTGACCATATTTTTGATGCTGGCTTTCTGGGTCTCGAAATTATACCTGACCTCTTCCATGGAATAAGACTTTCCGCCCTGTTCCATCACCGGCTGGCCTTTTATGACTCCCGAAGTATCCTTGGTTCCCCTTGCATACAAAGTCTGGGTCTTCAAGTCATATTCCATATAATCTGCCGTCAGTTTCATATTCCCGTAAGTGACACTGACATCTCCATAATAATATACGATGCGCTTTCCATTGCTGAAATCCTCAATGACCGAGTCCTTTGCAGCCGTGAAAGCAGGGGCATCAAGGGAACTTTTGCCGAGCATATTGATAGAATCCTGTCTTGCTATGGAATCTGCTCTGGCAATGGAGTCTCTTAATGCAATGAGTGAATCAGGCAGTGGTGCGGTAATGAGGGTACTGTCAGGAGTTTCCCCCCTCAGCCTTGCCCTTCGTGAACGGCGGTCTTGCTGGGAAGAAGGTGTAAAGGAACATAGCACAAGCATCAGAAGTGCCACAATGCCAATCCCTTCAAACCATTTTCCTATTTTTCCGTACCTATATTTATTATACATTATTTCCTATAAAATTGTTCCAAAGGCATCATGTTGAGCCCAAGTTTACGATTTTCTCGCAAGTTTTTTATAATTTTGCAACTTGCAAATTTAGAACTAATTTCAAATTTTACAAAATGATGTTGGTCTTTAAGGTCAAGAAAGCCATATGCGTCGTCCTTTCTACAATCGTCGCAGCTCCGTTTGCTTTTTCCAGTCCGGAAAATGAACCGGAAGGGGAGAGTACATTGAAGTTGAAGACGGTAGTGCTGGATGCCGGACATGGAGGGAAAGACCCGGGTGCACCGGGACAGACATCATCCACAAGCGAGAAACATATCGTCCTGAGCATTGCGAAAAAACTCGGGAGCAGAATCGTACAAGCCTATCCTGATGTCAAGGTAGTATATACAAGGGACAAAGATGTGTTCGTGGAATTGAACCAAAGAGCGAACATAGCCAAGAAAAACAAGGCGGACCTGTTCATTTCCATACATTGCAATTCGAACTCTTCCAAATCTCCGTACGGGGCTTCCGTCCATATTCTGGGACAGAACTCCAGCAATCAGTCGAACAAAGGAGATTATTTCGACAAAAGCATGTCGGTGGCCAGGAGGGAGAACTCAGTCATGCTGCTTGAGGATGATTACAAAACCAAGTACCAGGGTTTCGATCCTGATTCTCCTGAATCCGTGATCAGCCACAGCCTGATGTGGAGCGCCAATTACGAAAGCAGTCTCATGCTTGCCGCAGAAATGGACGCACAGTTTCACGAACTTCCGTTCAGGAAAAGCAATTATACGGGGATACATCAGGATGTCTTCTATCTGCTTTGGGCAACGAACATGCCATCAGTTCTTCTTGAACTCGGTTTCCTGTCCAATCCGACTGATTTCAAATATCTCAGTACTGAATCAGGGCAGAATCAGGTGGCAGACAGACTGTTCAACGCATTCAAGAGTTATAAGGCATATTACGAAGGCAGCATGGATTTCGACAGAAATCCATGCATACAACCGGACCCGGCCGGGGAAACCCTCCCGGAGGCTTATTACGCCATCCAGATCATGGGTCTTGGCCGTGCATTGAAAGCATCCGATCCTGCATTCAAAGGACTTGAAGTAAAAGCTGTAAAGGCTTCAGACAGTTCAGTTTACAAATATATTACAGCTTGGTCTGACGACAGGGAAGCAGTATTGTCAGCCCTGAAGGAGGTAAAAGTGAAATTTCCGGAAGCATTCATCGTCAAGGTAACCGGTGAAAATGTAAAACGCGATTAGTAACGGACAATTCTGTCCTCATTGTGTATATTAATAGGAATAATCATGAAAATCAGCAAAGAACTAAAGATAGGAATTTTCGTAATCACTATCCTCGTATTGTCATTTTTCGTCATCAATTATCTCAGGGGCAAGGATATCTTCAACAAAGAAGTGGAATATGTCTCACATTACGACCAGGTGGAAGGACTTGTGGTTTCTGCACCAGTATATATAAAAGGATACAAGGCCGGCAAAGTCTCCGAGGTAAACTATATCCGTGAAAGCGATTCATTCGAAGTGGTATGTTCCGTAAGCAAGGAGTTCAGAGTTCCCGAAGACTCCAGGATGACAATCTACAGTGTGGATATCATGGGAGGCAAGGGCATCCGCATCGACCTTGGCAGCTCAGACAAACTTGCCGTAAATGGCAGTACCCTCCAGCCTGATTCCGCTCCGGACCTTTTGTCGAGCCTTGGTGACAACATCGGCCCTCTTCTTGCGAAGGTCAGCACAACCCTTGACAGCCTCAATGTGACAGTGACAGCCGTCAATCAGCTTCTTTCTGAAGAGAACCGAATGAGCATACGACGCACTCTCTCCAATCTGGAAAGAACAATGGCAAATCTGAACTCCCTTTCCGCCACTGTCAATGACCGTTCTGACGAGATTGATTCATTCATGAGCAATCTGGCTGGATTGAGTGAGTCATTGAACGGAATTGCAGCAAAGGCTGACAAGACAATTGAAGGAGTCAACGGGGTAGTGACCAAGATAGAGCAGAGTGATATCGAGACAGTCATATCATCTTTCAAGAGTTTGCTTGAAAATATCAATGATCCGGACGGAAGCATAGGCAAATTGTTGACAGACGGTTCAGTTTATGACTCCGTTGATTCGTTACTTTCAGACGTTGACATTTTAGTTAAGCAGATCTCGGAAAACCCACGTAAATACATCAAATTGACAATCTTCTAAAAGATTCTCAGGCTGTTAGTAAATTTGAATATCTCAAATTTGTAACATTGTTTATATCAGGGATTTGTGCTGCATGGTGGTTGTGTATTTTATTGATAATTAATGGATTATAAATTATCAGTTTTAAAAAACTTCAAACGGATAACAAGTAAAATAAAATTAATTATCAATAGATTTTTAAATTTTTTATTTAATATTTTTCACCATCTTTGTAACCGTTTTAGAAAAATGCACATAACCCTGATATACGACTAACTTGAGAATGACATCTGAAAAGCACATAATGGTCTGGAACAACTGTCTGAATTTCATCAGGCAGAATATTGAACCACAACAATTCAATGTTTGGTTCAAGCCTATCGTTCCGGTCTCATTGTCGGAAAGTACTCTTACAGTGGAAGTACCATCCGAGTTTTTCAGGGAGTATCTCGAAGGAGCATATCTCGACATCCTCAAGGCAGCACTCAAAAAAGAAATGGGTGCAGCTGCGAGATTGGTCTATGTCGTTAAACCGGTAAGGCAGCAGCCACCATTGAAATATCCTGCATCACACGGACCTGCTCCTGTGAACAAGACCATTTCTGTGAACACATTCACACCTGCCGGCAATCCCGGTCCGTTCGTATATCCCGGCATCCAGAGAGTGCAGGTTAATCCTCACCTTAATCCCGTTTACAATTTTAAGAACCTAATTGTAGGTGAATGTAACAAGATGGGATATACCGCAGGTGAGAGCATTTCAGCTGCACCGGGAAAGACTGCATTCAACCCTCTCTTCCTTTTCGGAGGACCGGGTCTGGGCAAAACTCATATCGCCCAGGCGATTGGTATTGCCATCAAGGAGAAATATCCTGAGCTCGTAGTGCTTTATGTACCTGCCAACAGGTTCAAGACCCAGTTCATGGACGCGGCAGGTGTCAAGAACAAGCTGACTGACTTCATGGCCTTCTATATGAAAATGGATGTCCTCATCATGGATGACATTCAGGACCTGATCGGTCAGAGCACTCAGAATGCTCTCTTCAATATTTTCAACCACCTTCACCAGTCAGGAAAGCAGCTAATTTTCACTTCCGACAGGCCACCGGTGGAGTTGGAAAGCTTCGAGGAAAGACTTCTTTCAAGATTGAAATGGGGACTTTCCGTCGAGCTCCAGAAGCCAGATTTCAACACAAGGCTTGAAATGCTGAAGGCGAGGGCTTTCAGGGAAGGCGTGCGAGATCAGATACCTGACGAGGTACTGATTTATCTTGCCAACACCATCCAGTCCAACTTCAGGGAGCTTGAAGGTGCATTGATTTCACTCATTGCTAACGCTACGCTCGCACACAAGGAAGTCACAATCGAGCTCGCGGAGAAGATTACGAAGAAAATAGTAGGAGAAAAGCAGAGCGACATAACCATCGACAAAGTTCAGAAAGTCGTTTGTGAGTATTTCAACATCAGCCGCTCTGATCTCGTATCAAAGACAAGAAAAAGACAGATTGTACAGGCACGACAGATTGCCATGTACATGTCCAGAAATAAAATAAACTGCTCACTGTCAACTATCGGGTCAGAGATAGGCGGCAAGGACCATGCAACTGTACTTCATGCATGCACCACGGTAGCCGACCTCATGTCAACCGACAAGACATTCAGGCAGTATGTCACTGATATTGAGAAAATGCTCCTTTAATCATGAATTCAGAAAAAGTACTTTCATTCTTCAAGGAAATAACTCAGGTTCCACGCGAATCAGGACACGAAGAACAAATCATCGCTTATCTTCAGAAATTTGCGGCAGACCGCAATCTGGAATGTAAAACAGATAAGGCAGGTAATGTACTCATTATAAAGCAGGCAGCCCCGGGCAAGGAGGATGTGCCTGCTATCGTGCTTCAAAGCCATTCGGATATGGTATGCGAAAAGAACGAAGGAGTTGAGCACGACTTTACCAAGGATCCGATAAAATACATCATCAAGGATGGCTGGATGATAGCTCCTGACACCACACTCGGTGCGGACTGCGGCATAGGTATCGCAGCCGAGCTCGCCCTGCTGGACAGCGACCTGCCACTTGGCAAACTGGAATGTCTGTTTACCGTATCCGAAGAGACAGGACTTGACGGAGCAATGGCTCTTGAAAGCGGATTCTTCGACGGGAAAGTGCTCCTGAACCTCGATTCCGAGGACGAAGGTGAAATTTTCGTAGGATGCGCAGGAGGCCTTGACACCACTGCTGAATTCCATTACACCAATGAACCTTTGTGCGAGGACTTCAAATGCATGGAAGTATATGTGAAGGATGGAATGGGAGGACATAGCGGTGACGACATCAACAAAGGCCGTGCAAACGCCGTACAACTTCTCGGGCGCTTCCTCTATAGTCTTGAAGACCTTGACTGGCAACTTGTTACAATCGCAGGTGGAAACAAACGCAATGCAATTGCACGTGAAGCCAAAGCCCTGATTGCTGCAGAGGAAGGTACTCTTGAAATTATTCGTGAACGCATAGCTGATTTTGATGCTTCCATCAAGGAAGAATACGGCAAAATCGAGAAAGATCTCAAGGCAGGAACAAACGAAAGCGATTCTCAGGCAACTGAAGCCATTGACGAGATGACAGCTTGGAATCTTGTAACGGCTCTTTGCGCAAGCCCTCACGGTGTCCTTGCCATGAGCCAGGAGATAGAAAATTTCGTCGAGACTTCCACCAATCTCGCTTCCGTCAAGATGACTGAGCCGGGAGTAATCCGCATAGGTTCCAGCCAGAGAAGTTGTGTTACTGCAGCGCGCAGGGCAGCGGCAGCCAAGATGGAAGCTTGCTTCGCCCTTGCAGGAGCTATAGTAAAACACGAAGGAGAGTATCCTGGTTGGGCTCCTGCAGCAGAATCTCCTGTCAGAGATGCATGCGTGGCCTCCTATAAAAAACTTTTCGGAGTTGAACCTAAAGTCAAAGCCATACATGCAGGTCTGGAGTGTGGTCTGTTCACAGAGAAGTTCCCTGGACTTGACATGGTCTCATTTGGGCCGACACTAAGAGGGGTCCATGCTCCTGGAGAGCGCCTCGACCTCGCTTCCCTTGACAAGTTTGTCGCCCTTCTCGTTGACGTTGTTGCAAACTACAAATAATCCAGTTATATATGGTACAGATTGCTCCATCCATGCTTTCAGCAGATTTCCTGCATCTTGAAAGAGATGTTGAAATGGTGAACAGCCATGCTGACATCTTCCATCTTGACATCATGGACGGAGTTTTCGTCCCCAACATATCTTACGGATTCCCCGTTGTGGAGGCCATCGCCTCCAAAGCGACAAAGCCGCTGGATGTCCATCTGATGATTGTGCAGCCGGAGAAATATGTGGAGAGGTTTGCTAAGGTTGGTGCATCGATGATTTCGTTCCATATCAATGCTGCCGAAGACCCTGCAGCCGTACTTCAGCTGATTCGTTCCCTTGGTTGCAAGGCAGGAATGGTCATCAATCCGGACGTAGAAGTAAAAAGCCTGTTCCCTTATCTGGAACAGGCTGATTATGTGCTTCTTATGTCAGTCTTTGCAGGATTCGGAGGCCAGAAGTTCATTGAAAGCACCTACGGACGTATTGCCGAGTTGAAAACTGAAATAACTCGTCGCAATCTTTCCATCCCCATTGAAATCGACGGCGGAGTATCGCCTTCAAATGCAGCTGCCCTTGTAAAGGCTGGTGCAGATATTCTGGTTGCCGGAAGTGCAGTCTTCAAGTCTTCCGATCCTGCAGCCACCATAGCTTCCATGAGAGGATAACTCTTCTGTCAGATTCAGATTACCCAGGCTATCTGCTTGAATCCGAATTCTTTAATTTCTCCATAGGAGTCTTCGACAATCAGTGCCCCGGTGTCGCTGATGCCCTTTGCAATGCCCCGGAAAGCTCTGCCGGGCAGGTTATTTGCATCCAGAACAGGCCTGATAGGGGAGTCAAGACTCCCGCCCGGACAGACAGTAAGGTCCACGAATTCAGATTCTTCATTCAGTCTCCACATTTGGGCAAGATACAGTTTCCTCAGCCTGCCAAGGCCCCCGTTCACATTAAGATACCTGCCTCTGTATCCATCGAAAATATCCATGAATTCCTCAAGAAGAATTTTCGTATCATATTTCTCTCCGGTAATCAATGACATGGAAGTCGGGTTGAGAAGATTATCAGGGAAAGCTGTCTGATTGACATTGATTCCATTGCCGATTATGCTCCATGAGAGCCATTCCCTGCAAAGCGAATTTTCAATCAAGGTGCCTGATATCTTTTTGTTTCCGACATATATGTCGTTCGGCCACTTGATCTTTGCTTCAATGTCGTGGCTTGAAAGGAAATCCAGAATGGCCAGGGCGTTCATCTGACTGATGGAGAACTGGTCGTACGCCTGAATCTTCGTGGCATATTGCTGGTCAAACTTCAAAACGATGCTGAATGTCAGATTGTCACCCGGTGCAGAATTCCATGAATTTCCCCTCTGTCCCCGTCCCGATGTCTGGTTTACAGCTGACAGGACTGACAAATTGTCAATAGCGGCAATACGCCTGTGGGCCTCTGAATTGGTAGAATCGACTGTATCCAGCCAGATGATGTCATGCTTATTTGCCATGGTGCAGATTTTGATTATATTTGTACGATTTTTTATCGTGATTACAAAATTAACACATTTTACAGAATGAACAACACAGAACTTAAGGTCATTGCTGATGCGATGCTCGAAAAGAAAGGACAAGAGGTCGTCTCGCTTGATCTTCAACCGATCGGAACAGCCATATCTGATTATTTCATAGTATGCCATGCTGACTCTACCACCAATGTTGTTGCAATCGCAGACAATATTGAAGAAAGGATGATTGAGAAGTGTGGCCGTAAAGTGCTCAGGACTCAGGGAAAGGAAAATGCATTCTGGGTTATCCTCGACTACGGAGAAATCGTGGTGCATGTTTTCCAGACACCTTACAGGGCTTTCTACAGGCTTGAAGACCTTTGGGCAGATGCAGAAAGAACCGCTTACGAAGACTAAACACTTTTCCCAATGGCAGATAACAATAAAAAGAGAAAGCCGATAAAGGTATCTGTCGGCATTTCATGGATATACATCATCCTGTTGATTGGAATAGTCTGGATGTTCTTCAACCAGTCAGGCGGCAATCCTCAGAAAGAGGAATGGGCTGATGTTCAGGCACAATGGCTCGCAGGAGACATAAAGGAAATCACCTTCATAAGAAATGAATATGAAGGACATGTGACCATCAAGCCTGAGAGAATTGAAAAGTACGCCGATAAATTTGGTGGTATGATTCCAAAGAAGTCACCCCATTTCATTTTCCTCGTTTCCGGAAGTTTCAATGCCGAGGAAATGTTCGGCCAGCTCAATGCCCAGCTCCCTGAAAATGCAGCCGTGAAGGTTGTCATCGAGAGCAAGGAGAATTACTGGGGTTTCCTTGAATGGATTATTTTCCCGCTTCTGCTTCTTGTAATGTGGTTCTTCATGTTCCGCGGCATGAACAGGAACATGGGTGGGGGAGCTGGTGGCCCCGGAGGAATCTTCAATGTCGGCAAGTCCACTGGAAAACTTGCTGAAAAGGACAGCATCAAGGTGACATTCAAGGATGTAGCCGGCCTATATGGCGCAAAGGAGGAGGTGATGGAGATTGTCGATTTCCTCAAGAATCCAAAGAAATACACTGCACTCGGAGGAAAGATTCCGAAAGGAGCACTTCTGGTAGGCCCTCCAGGTACAGGTAAGACATTGCTGGCGAAGGCTGTGGCAGGCGAAGCCAATGTACCTTTCTTCTCTATTTCAGGATCTGATTTCGTTGAAATGTTCGTGGGAGTCGGCGCATCAAGGGTACGTGACCTTTTCCGTCAGGCAAAGGAGAAATCACCTTGCATCGTTTTCATCGATGAGATTGATGCAGTTGGCCGCGCCCGCAGCAAGAATGCAGGTTTCTCTTCAAATGATGAGCGAGAAAACACTCTGAACCAGCTTCTTACTGAAATGGATGGTTTTGATTCCAATTCCGGTGTCATCATCCTGGCAGCCACCAACCGTGCTGACATCCTCGACAAAGCATTGCTCCGTGCCGGACGTTTCGACCGTCAGATACATGTGGAGCTGCCGGACCTCAAGGAAAGGGAAGAAATCTTCAACGTCCACCTCAAAGGGTTGAAACTCGCAGATGATTTCAATCTGGAGTTTCTGGCAAAGCATACTCCGGGATTCTCCGGTGCGGATATCGCCAATGTCTGCAATGAGGCTGCCCTTACCGCAGCAAGACATAATAAACCGCTTATCGACAGGCAGGACTTTCTCGATGCTGTTGACAGGATAATAGGAGGTCTTGAACGCAAGTCCAAGATTATCACTCCTCAGGAGAAAAAATCCATTGCGCACCATGAGGCCGGACATGCAACTGTAAGCTGGCTGCTTCCTAATGCCAATCCTCTGTTCAAAGTGACCATCGTTCCCCGCGGACAGGCTCTCGGAGCAGCATGGTATCTTCCAGAAGAAAGACAATTGGTGACAAAGGATCAGATGATGGATGAGATGTGCTCCCTGATCGGTGGCAGGGTAGCGGAGGAAATCGTGAACGGGCAGCCTTCGACCGGAGCTCTGAACGATCTTGAAAGACTCACCAAGATGGCTTATGGAATGGTAACATTCTACGGAATGAGCGAAAAAGTCGGAAATCTTTCCTTCTATGACTCGACAGGCGCACGTGGCTATGATTTGACCAAGCCTTACAGTGAAAAGACTGCAGAGCTTATAGATCAGGAAGTTAAGGATCTGATAAATGAGATTCACGACAAGACTTTGAGAATTCTTACAGAACATCGTGAAGGATTTCTTGAACTTGCTGCACTTTTATTGGATAAAGAAGTTATCTTTGCAGAAGATCTTGAAAGGATTTTCGGACCAAGGGCAGGTGCTGCTGCAGCGCAACAGCCAGCCGAAACGGTTGCGGAAGCCTCTCAGACTGAATAGACATTAAATTTTCGCATTTGCGGATTTGTGCAATGAACAACTTTACCAAGAGAACTATTTCAAGCGCGGGTTTTCTGGCAGTAATGCTGACCGCGCTTCTGACAAATCAATATGTTTACGGGGCAGTAATGCTGTTTATCCTCGTAGTGATGATGTGGGAGTTTCTGAAGATGACATGCGGGTCTGAATACCGCTATTCTCAGATACTCTCAATCATTGCAGGAGCTACGATGTTCATCATGTCCTACCTGTACAAAGGCTTT
>JBJFDE010000312.1:0-5453 GCA_051889855.1 Candidatus Cryptobacteroides sp.
CAAGATGGGTAGTCGTTGCTTCAATAATATTTGCATTTTCAATGCATTGTCTGATGGAGCGACAGCTTGATTATAAGTGAACATAAATTTGTACTCTGCCCCCATGTTTTCCTTTACATCGTCAGTTATAAGATAGACAGGAAGAAGATTATTTCCGTCAACATCCTTTGGTTCGAACACCATGTCAAATGGGACGAATTCCTCACTGCCCCTGAGTTTTATGAAGGTAGTGAATGTCCCCAATGACTGGAAATTGCCATTGAATCCAGTCCCGCTTCTGCTCAATGAAAAACCAAGGCCGTTCTTATTCGAGGCTCCATTCTGGAATGTCTTGATAATGAACGACTCACCGACAATCAAACCATCAGAATAAATGCTCTCATGATTATAACTGACAATCACATCATTCAGATCATAGTCACCTTCATAAGGCCATATGTCTTCGAATGCATAAACACCTCCGACTTCTTCAGTCTCTATTTCAACATCATTTCTTGATATCCGGGTTGCAACCTGAATTGCATCAGATGAAATTGAATTGATTGAAAGGACGCAGTCAGACATGTTCGTGTCATCCTTGTAGTCTTCGAATCCCAGGAATACATTTCCATCAACACGGAACAGCACTGTGCGGGAAACGCTCTTGTCATATAACTTTCCATCATTGGAAATGCTGATGCCGGGAGTCGTTGCAGAAAGATTATGATTGTTCCTGGTCCACACAAAAGAAATTCTGTTGGAGAACGCATTCGTAGCAAGCACAAAGCCGATACGGGTTCCGGCAGGGAATATCTCCGTTTCACCATCCATGCTGCCCTCGGCAATATTTGGATAGTATTTCAACTGAACAGTTGTGAGTCTTTCAAGTCCGGCTGAAGGCCTTGCATCCTGATTAGTATCGTTGGACTTTTCCCATAGACCATCCTGGGTGTTCGGGAAAATCAAAATGGCATCAATGTCCTCAATCCTGGAAGGACGATTCCCTTCCTGATAGAAATAATAACCTACTGAATTGTTGAAACATGTATTCTGACCAAGGAATGTTACGGAAACAGGGCCGTCAACTGCCATATAAAGGTCCTCGCGACAGAAGAACTCCTCCGGATAGCGATAATCCTTCGCGGTTTTCAGGACATCATGGAAAGTCAGGAACAGTTCTGAAGCATTTTTAGGCAAAAGGTCTTCTCTTGTGCATTCATAAGATTTTACTGAACCATTAGCATATTTGTCATATTCTCCGAGCCAGCACTTCCATGGTCTCATGAATCTTTTATATTGGTCCGGTATGTGTTTCTTACAATCCTCGGCCATATAGGAATAGTGCGCAGATGTAGTCGTTGCAAACGGCACGACGCCTGCTTTTGTTCCATCTTCAGGGGCATCCGTCACATACACAGCATTATTCCTGACCTGAGCTTCAATAAGTGTGCGGGCATAAAAGGCAGGGGCATAAAAATACAATTTCTCCGCGTATGCCGGGAGGGAAACAGTTCCCGAAAATCTGCCGTTCACATCTGTGTATCCGCTGAATATTGGCAGGATATTGTCGAGTTTGACATAATTGCTGAGCGTATCTTTAAGGTCAACAGGACACGTGTCATAAATTTCAAAATAAACAGAAGCATTTACGCCTGTGTTGGCATATTCTACATTGACAGAAACTCCATCATTGACAGTGGAGAAGTTAAAATCATTTGACGGTTTCATTGGACCGACCGGATGGTCTTCATTGCTCATACATGCGCAAACAATGACGGAAACGATGAGCAAGAATGCAATATGATGCCTTTTCATTAGTTTTAGATCTTTACATGTGGTTCAGTTTGCAAAGTTTTATAATAATTTTGAATAATCCAATTTTTAATCAATTTATTTTCAATAGTTTTCATTGACCCACTTTTTCTTTTCCTTATTGAAAAGGACTACCTTGCCTTACAGCAACTAAATCACTATCGCCGCACAGGCCTCTGCGTCGGCAAGGGCATGATGGTGGTTGACAAGGTCATATCCGCAGGCGGCTGCGACGGTCTGTAGCTGGTGGTTCGGGAGCTGACAGCCGAAATGCCGGCGTGATGCCGCAAGGGTATCATGGAACTCATAATCAGGGTAGTCCATCTGATAAACGCTGAAAACGCTTTTGAGACAGCCCTCGTCGAAACGTGATAGCATTTCTGTTTTGTAGTTTGCAAGAAATATTCTTAATTTCGCATTGAAACAATACAATTGACTCTATGAGAATAGTATTTATAGTGATGTCAGTGCTGATATTCGCACTGACAGGTTATGTTTGCTGGCATCTGTGGTGCATCGCCCCCAAGGGATGGAAGCTGGCTGTTGCCGGGGGCTTTGTGATATGGATGGTCCTGATGATTTCAGGGAATGCCTTCAATGACAGATTACCTATGGGCGCTGCTTCCATTCTGTATGAATTGGGCAATACCTGGCTGATAGCTTTCCTGTATCTTCTGCTGATTTTCATTCTTGCAAATCTGGCTACATTATTCCACATACTTCCACGGACATTTCTGAAGGACAGCATTGCAGGATTGGGTACGGTGGCAGGCATTGTGACCGTAATTCTCGTTTTGGGAAATATCCATTACAACCATAAGCACCGGGAGGAATTGACAATCACGACATCCAAACCTTTGGAAAAACCCCTGACCCTTGTTCTGGCAAGTGACCTGCATGTCGGCTATCACAACCGCAAGCCTGAATTGGCCCGCTGGGTGGATATGATCAATGCAGAAAAACCTGACCTGGTGCTGTTCGGTGGTGATATCATTGATATGAGCCTACGTGCTGTCCGTGAGGGGGGATTTCAGGAAGAATTCCATAGGATTGATGCTCCGATTATGTCAGCCCTTGGCAATCATGAATTCTACAGCAATCTGAATAGTGCAGAAAAGTTTTACAACGATGCGGGAATCCTTCTCCTCAAGGACTCTGTCGCTCATTTCAAAGGCTTGGATATAATCGGCAGAAACGACCGCACATGTCCGGACAGAGCCAAGCTGGCTGACCTGGCGAATGGCCTTGACGGTTTCACTATCGTGCTTGACCATCAGCCATATCACCTTGAGGAAGCTGAACTATCCGGGATAGATTTCCAGTTCAGCGGACATACTCATCGCGGCCAGGTCTGGCCCCTGTCCTGGATTACCGACATCATATATGAGAAGGCCTGGGGACATCACCAGCGCGGTAACACCCGATATTACATAAGTTCGGGCCTTGGAATCTGGGGCCCCAAGATACGAGTGGGTACCCGCTCGGAATATCTGGTACTCCACATCATGAATTGATTGTCATTTACAAACCGACTAAGCGAAGCGAATGGAGAGATCTATTTAATATCCTGATAATCAGTAGATATCTCGACTACGCACTTTGTGCTTCGCTCGATATGACAGAATTTTTGGTCGGCCTCAAATGCTGATTTGTTGAAAGTTTCTTTTAACTTTACCACGTTTTTAGGGTTAATAAATTTAACATTATGAGAAATTTGATAAAATCAGCTGTAATTGCTTTGTCTGGAGTTTTATTACTGGCAGCATGCAACGAAGAAAACCCAGGGCAGGAGTTCTGGCTGGGTGCAGATCTTGGGTGGATTACCGAATATGAGTCTTTGGGATACAAATTCTATAACAAGCAGGGGCAGGAGATGGAATGTACTGCACTTATGAAAGAACTGGGGCTTAATGCCGTGCGTCATCGGGTATGGGTGGATCCTTCGAAACACGGAAACTGGTGCTGTAAAGAAGACCTTCTTGAAAAGTGCAAAAGAGCAAAGAATCTTGACATGGAGATACTGCTCGATTTCCATTACAGCGACTGGTGGGCAGACCCGGCAAAACAGAATATTCCGGAAGCATGGAGCGGACATGAATATGAGCAGATGAAACAAGATCTCAGGAATCATACCATTGAAGTGCTTGACTATCTGAAAGATAATGACATAACACCAAAATGGATTCAGGTTGGAAATGAAACGAGAAACGGCTTCCTCTGGAGTGTCGAATCAAATGAGCTGGGCTGGCCAATAGTTGACGAGAACGGGAACACGACGATAATTGAGTCAATGGGCCATGTTGTCAATAATCCTGAACAGTATGCAGGTTTTTTCTCTGCCGGTTATGATGCCTGCAAGTCTGTTTTCCCTGAGTCGATTGTGATGGTTCACCTTGACAATGGATTTGACAAAGATTTATATGATTTTAACCTCGGTGTACTTAAGGACAACGGTGCAAAGTGGGATATGATCGGTATGTCGCTTTATCCTTATTGGGCACTCGACGGCGGATTCAGGACTGACGAAGACCAGGTAATAACAGACTGCATTGAGAATATCAAATATGTAAGTGAGAAATTCGGCTGCGATGTGATGATTGTAGAAACCGGATATCTGGTCGATGAAAATGACCCGGAAAGAATGGAACGCAGCAGGAGTCAGCTTGCCCGTACAATCCGTGAAGCGATCAACAATACTGACGGGCATTGCAAAGGTGTCTTCTATTGGGAGCCGGAATGCAAGCCATCTCAGTATAAGCTCGGCGCCTTCACCGAAGACGGACATCCGACCATTATCATGGATGCATTCAAAGACTGGAATAAAAACTAAATTTCCGCCTCAATCACTTTCAGGACACCTTCGTCGGCAGGCAACCATTTGACTGAAAACAAGGTGTCCTTGTTCAGCCAAGCAGCTGCCTCATGTTCATTAAGATGTAAAGCGTCACAAGTCAGTTCGCACCAGAAACAATGCATAGTCAGATGGAAGGCAGGGTAGTCCCACTCGACGGTCTGAATAAGCCTTCCCACATTGATTTCAGCATCCAGTTCCTCCCGGATTTCACGCTTCAATGCCTGCTCCGGAGTTTCTCCGGGTTCTATTTTCCCGCCCGGGAATGGGAAATTCAAGATATGTCCCAATAAATCAAGCATTTATCTTTTTGGTGATGGGCTTTTTGGCCCCCGTTTGGCCCCCTATTTTCAGGGGACGAAAACATCTTTCCTTTATTATTGCCATTCTGATTGTGTAAACAAAAAGGCCCTGACCGGAAGTCCGGACAGAGCCAGGTGTTAACATTGAGAGTCTGGCTTCAGACTTTCAAGGGCAAATCTACGAAATAATATGGAATTACTTGAAAACTTGTACCTCCATATTTGGTTTTCACGGTAATTGACCCCATTTGATAGGGTTTACCAGCTGAATAATTGGTAGCTGATTCCGATGCCGATGTAAGGTGCTGGCCGCACTTGGCTATTGATGATGCTGACGCCGTAGCCGGCTTGGATGCCTATAGAAAAGTTTGGTTTCTTGGGCTTGTGGGTAATGGTGGTTGTGTTGGTAATTGTTGTTGTTTGCGGGTAGATTTGAATGCTGTCGAGTTGTGGCCGGTAGCCGGAGATCCAGGCTGTGTAAGTGGAGTCTGTGTAAGTCCGTTGTTCTC
>JBJFDE010000313.1:0-5432 GCA_051889855.1 Candidatus Cryptobacteroides sp.
TATTGGTTTTTTAATTATTATTTTCAAAAATCATTTAAGGTCACGAAGATAGTAATTTTCCCGCAATTTATTATCATTTTTCTAACAACGGACCTATAAAATTGACAGAATCGATGATTACCACCGTGCTGTCCTTGACCACAACGCCGAAATTGTTGAAAGGATTGAGAACTATGGCATTCCTCGCCCTCTCGTCCGACCTCATCCCATAACCCTGGATCAGTCCGTCCGGAGAATACATTCTGACATAGCAGTCCGTGTAAATCTCCTTCTTTCCCTGGTCCCAGTAAATGGTATCGCTCTCCATCGTCTGGTTATTGACCAGATTCCGGACCACGACATTGCCGTAGGCCTTCCAAATTTCCTCCTTTGAAATCTTGTCCGTAACGTGGCTGGCCTGGTCCGACACGATGGTGGATTCCAGTACCTCGTCATCCGTATAGGCATATACATTCATACCTGACGGAAAAAGGTCACGGGCAATGGAATCATTCTCGAAATGCTGCATCTCGGCCGTCACCACCCTCATCTCAATCTTGCCGTTCTTGGTCTGTATAAGATACATACTGTCAACGGTCTGGAGCGGTGTGGACGATAAGTCAACCTTGTCTGCCCGGCTCAAGTGGTCTGAACACGAATAAAGGACAAAAGCAACCGCCGATGCGGTTGCAATTATCCTTATAATATTTGAAATGTATTTCAACAAATCATTACTTCTGAGTCCTGACAGTAGTCGTGGCCCTCATGCCTCCGCAGGAAACCGTATATGACTGTCCGTCAGTGTAGTTGTACATAAACGCCTCGGCTGTCTGAGGGAAGTATATCCTGTACTGGGAAATCATCCTGTTGCAGTCATCGGTAAGTGACGCATCAGCCGCCTTGGCCTTGTTCATATAGTCGACAGCAACCCAGTAAGGAGACCTCTTGGCGATTTCGTCGCCACCGCAAGTAGTTGAGCCCCAAATAGTTCCAATCAGGTAGTAAGCCCTTCCGGCATACTCAGGGTCAAGTTCCTTGGCCTTCTCGGCGAAACCGAGAGCCTTGGCGTTCTTGCCGTTCTTCACGCAGTATGTGGCAGCCTCGAAATTGTAGTCGGCAGCTGTCTTGACATCAAGACCGGTGGATGAGAGAGACTCCTCAAGATAAGAGATAGCAGTGTCAAAGTTGCCCCTTGAAGCATTGAGCTTGTAGAGGAAGTATGCTGACTGGCTTGAAGGGTCGAGCTTGTGGAGGGATGTTGCCGCATTGAGATAAAGGTCATTGTCGGTGCAGTC
Organism: Candidatus Cryptobacteroides sp.; assembly: GCA_051889855.1. Taxonomy (GTDB): domain Bacteria; phylum Bacteroidota; class Bacteroidia; order Bacteroidales; family UBA932; genus Cryptobacteroides. Next base: position 1,275 of record JBJFDE010000313.1, read on the forward strand.
ATCGGCAGAGCTCATCATCTTCACGATATTTGAAACCAGGGCGATATCATCGCTGGCAGCAGCATATCTCGGTCCATATACCTCGATAATCTTCTCGCAGCTTGCAACCTTGCTTGCCACGAAGAGGCTCTCCATATCGTCCTTGATTTTCTCAAGTTCCTCCTTGGCATTGGCATCTGCAGGAACAGCTGCCTCAAGAAGGGCCATATTGTTCTGGTAGATATTGATAATATCGTCAGCCTGGAGTTCATTGTTCTGATAAAGCTGGACTGCAGCATTGAGGTCAATGAGAAGGACTGAAGACTTGGTCTGCTCCTTGTTTTCATTGATTACCTCGGTAAGTCCAGCGTGAAGCTGTGCCGGATTTGCCTTGTAATAATTGGCCATGTCAAGGGCCATATTATTGAGAGCGGTAACCTTGTACTTTCCATAGTACTGGGCACGTACTCTGTGGAGTTCGAGGAGAGAGTCAACCAATGCGTTGCGATACTCAGCATTGGAAGCATTCTTGGAAATAACCCTTCTCAACAGAGTGGTTCCGTCAATGAGCATGGTCTGGTTTGCCGTAGGAGGGCAGAGTTTGTAAGCCTTCCTCCAGTTAGGGAGAGCAGAGTCATAGTTCTTGCTCTTGAAATACTCTTTGTAATAAGAGAGATACTTGATGCACTCGGCACTGTCCGCACCATATTTTCCCTGAGCGAAGACATTGTTTCCTCCGAACATCAAAACAACCGCTGTTACTGCGATAAATGCAATTCTTCTCATAATATCATTGGTTTTTAAATATTCATAGATAACTTACTCATACTTAGGCTTCTGGAACCATATATCGTGGATATTGAACCCTATGGCAATGGCAGCATAAGTCTCTCTTATCATACCATTTGCAGCACTTCCCCGCCTTCCGACATCCAATCCTACAGAAACACCATTGTACCATCTGAATACAGGCAATGTGATACCCAATGTTATTCCATACGACGTGACCTTGTTTCCGTTGACTTTGAAATAATCATTGTCGTAATACAATCCGGCCCTGTATGAACATCTCTTCATGTAGTACCTGATGTCATTCCTGTTCGGAATCAATTCAAATCCTGCCCTGAATGACTGGGAGAAAGTAGTTGAGAACTTTGTCTCGCCCTGATTTGAAAATCCTGTCACCTCGTCAAGATGGCTTCCGGACCAGTCAGAGCACAGGTAATTGAACTCCAATCTCCATTTGTCACCCTTCCTGAAAGCAATTCCCACTCCGTATTCAGATGCGAGCCTGACTTTGGAGTTTCTTCCAAGAGTGTCAATGCTGTGATGTAATGTATCGCTCACGCTGGATATGCTTGCGTACTTGTAGTCCGTGATATACCCCCTCACCTTGGCCGAAGTGCTGTAAGTTGCACCGAGAGTCAGGAAATATCCTCCTCCGAGACCCTTGTCATACTGCAGGCCGAACTTTCCGCCTACGCCCCTCAGATTCATGGTATAACCGCTGCTGATATCCCTGTACGAACTTGATGCGAAGTCCATATTGGTACTCTTGAATACATTTCCGAAGTAGTATGTCACCTGGGCTCCGATGGAGAGATTCCTGAAGAATGTAGCTCCTGCCCCGAGGAAAATCTGGTACATTCCTCCCGAACCGCTGCAACTGTATGTCACATTGCCGGTATTTCCGATTATGGACGGGTCAGTTATTCCGTGGGAAAAATCATAGCCGAGCGATGAATACGGAGTGATTCCCGCATAAAGAGCTGACTTCTTCCAAATCGGGACTGAGAATACGAAATCGCTTATATTGAACAGGTTCTTGGCGGATTTCACATCATCCTGACGGTAAACCCTGTTGTCGAGGGCAACCCCGAAATCCAGCATGAAGGATAGAGTGTCCCTGGCTGTGACAGCGGCAGGATTGACAAAATTTATGTAGCGGTTGTTCCGGGACGCAATTCCAACACCACCCATGCTGAGAGTGTAGGCATTCCCCTGACGGTTCATATTTCCGACTCCGAATACAGAATACGGGGAGTAGGCACTGAACGCACCATCCTGGGCATTCAGAACACCGGAAAACAAAACCGTCGCAGCAGCGGCGAAAAACAACTTAATTTTTTTCATTGACATAACCGTCAGCAATTAGTGCCAATCCAATCAGCACAAGATTACAAATTACAAATATCGAGTTTTTAATCCGTTTTGCAAAATAATTCGCATCGCCGCCGGTGAAAACGACAATATTATCCTGTTTTTCGGAAACGTAGCCCGATATTTCAAACATTATGCCTGAAAGAATTCCTGATGAAATGGAAGTGTCCAGTGAATTGCCGAGAGCAGGGGAGTCCTCTGGAGTGTCAATGAGGGGGAGCGAGCGGGAATAGCGGTTGATTGCCTTGAACCTTGTCCTACACCCGAGAGAGATGTTCCCACCTTCATATCTGCCGTCAGAATCAATGAAATCTACAGTCAGTGTAGTACCAAAATCAATTATGGTACAGGACTTTCCATTAAATAGATGGCGCACGGCAATGATGGATGCCGCCCTGTCGAACGAGAGCCACCCAGGAAGGTTGCTGTCCCTGAGCAATGATGTATGAGCAGAATCCAGAATGACAAGACGGCCGCAAACAGCGGAATACTCAGCCTCGTCCCTGGAATGAATTTCATAAACCGAGGAAATAACCATTACTTCCGGTTTTTCACGTGCGGTAAGGGAAAGAATGAAGTTCTTCACCCTCTCTCCCTGGTAACGGAATGTCTTACCGAGCGTAACTCCCTCAGTGAAAGCCGCCTTGACTGCGGTATTTCCTATATCTACAATTAGATTTCCCAATTTGAAATTTATTTGAAAAACCCTGCAAAATTACAATAACTTTCGCAAAACAGCGCAAGCTTCGGAGATAGAATGAATATTTCTCGAAATGATCCTGAGTTTGGCATCATTCTGCTTGAGTTCGAAGAGACGGCCGCAGTCTCCAATCTTTCCTATCACATCTGAAAATTTCTTTGAACGGTAGTATGAGGACATCTGGTTTGAAATGAAGAAAGCTATCATTATGCCGTTCTTGACAATTATTTTCTCGAAACCGAGCTGTTCTCCGAGATGCCTCAGGCGTACAATATCGAAAAGTCTCGCAAGTTCCTCAGGTACAGGGCCGAAGCGGTCTGCGAGCCGGGCCTTCATCTTGTCCAGTTCGCTGTCCTTCCGGATGGAATCCAGTTCCTTGTAAATCCTGATTTTCTCCGACTGGACCTCAATGTAGGAATCCGGAATAAGTGCAGGCAAATCAGTCTCAATGGTGCAATCCTCGACGTAGGACTCATTCACATTGCGGGTCGAAATACCGGTCTCCACACCGAGTTCGTCCATCGCCTCCGAAAGTATCTTCTGATAGGTCTCGTAGCCCATATCTGCAATGAATCCGCTCTGCTCCGCCCCGAGAAGGTTTCCGGCACCCCGGATATCGAGATCCTGCATTGCAATGTTGAAGCCGCTTCCCAGGTCTGAGAACTCCTCTATGGCCTTCAGCCTGCGCCTGGAATCATCAGAAAGGGTAGTGAGAGGTGGAACTATGAGATAGCAGAATGCCTTCTTGTTCGACCTTCCTACACGACCCCTAAGCTGATGCAGGTCGCTTAGTCCGAAATTCTGGGCCTGGTTGATTATTATCGTATTGGCGTTAGGAATATCAATACCATTTTCTATAATGGTGGTACTCAGCAACATATCATAGTCGCCCTGCATAAAGTCAAGCATCTTGGTTTCGAGTTCCTCGGCACCCATCTGGCCGTGGGCCACGCATATTTTCATATCCGGAACAAGACGGTGCAGGATATCATATACTCCCTGAAGTTCGTGTACCTTGTTATGCAGGAAGAATATCTGCCCCCCGCGGTCCAGTTCGTAATTAATTATTGACCTGATTTCAGCCTCGTTGAAGAGAATTATTTCCGTCTGTACCGGAATGCGGTTCGGCGGGGGAGTGCTGATAATGGAAAGATCCCTCGCCCCGAGAAGCGAGAACTGCAATGTCCTCGGAATAGGCGTAGCCGTCAATGTCAATGTGTCCACAGAGAGTTTCATCTGCCTGAGACGCTCCTTTGCGCTGACTCCGAACTTCTGCTCCTCGTCTATGATAAGAAGTCCCAAGTCCTTGAACACGAATG
>JBJFDE010000314.1:0-5427 GCA_051889855.1 Candidatus Cryptobacteroides sp.
ACTGTTCTTCGTGTAGTGGAAGAATTCATGGAGTGTGTAAAAGATTCCCTCAGCCAGGGCAATCCTGTCTATCTCCGCGGATTCGGCAGTTTCATCATCAAACACAGAGCAGAGAAAGCAGCTCGCAACATTACCAGGAATACTACCATGACAATTCCGGCTCACAACATTCCATCGTTCAAGCCAGCAAAGGTATTCGTCAATTCAGTAAAATAACATCATATTTAAATCATTATCATTATGCCAAACGGAAAGAAGCATAAAAGGCATAAGATGGCAACTCACAAACGTAAAAAACGTTTGCGCAAGAATAGACACAAGAAGAGAAAGTAATTTCTTGAAGTGTCTGCCATTTTAGCAGTCTGCTAAAAAGAGGCTGGCCCGGATGGTCGGCCTCTTTAGTTTTGACGGAGACCATCTGTCTCCGTTGTACTACAAACAGTTCTATTATTGAAATTCCTGATGGAGTCTGAAAAAGATCTTATCGTTGATGTCAATTCGACGGAAGTCTCGATAGCACTGATGGAAAACCACAGGCTCATCGAGCTCAACAAGGAGTCAAGCCAAGGGCACAGTTATTCAGTAGGTGACGTTTACCTCGGAAAAGTGAAGAAAATTCTTCCTGCGCTCAACGCGGCCTTCGTTGACATCGGAGACGAAAAGGAAGCATTTGTCCACTATCTCGATCTCGGGCTTTATTTCAAAGCTTTTGACGAATTTGTCAGAAGAGTGAACATAAACACGGACAACAAGGGGATGTATTCGCACATCAAGCCTGACGGCATCCTTGAAAAGGAAGGCAGGATTGAAAATGTGCTGACACCGGGACAGATGATTATAGTCCAGATCGTCAAGGAGCCGATTTCAACCAAAGGCTCAAGACTGACAGCGGAAATTTCATTGGCAGGACGAAACATTGTACTTTTACCCTTCGCAGAGAAGGTAAGCGTTTCCCAGAAGATTTCCTCAAAAGAGGAAAAAAGAAGGCTTGAAACACTTGTAAGGAGTATTCTTCCCAAGAACTACGGAGCAATCATCCGCACGGCTGCAGAAGGCAAGAACGCAGCTGTACTTGATGCGGAAATCATCTCACTGATAGAAAAATGGGAAGGTTCCTGGAACAAACTGGCTAAATCCAAGAGCGTCCAGCTGCTTTTCACAGAGTACAGCAAGACGACAACTATCCTGAGGGATTTGCTGAACGACTCATTCTCGAACATTTATGTAAATGACGAGAACATCTATTCAGAGATACGCAAATACATCTCATTGATTTCGCCGGAGCAAGAGAAAATTGTAAGGCTTTACAAAGACAAGACTCCGATTTTTGACCACTTTGAGGTCACCAGGCAGATCAAAAGCGCATTCGGCAAAGTCGTTCCTATCAAACAGGGCGCATATCTTGTGATTGAGCACACGGAAGCACTGCATGTGATAGACGTAAACAGCGGTACCAGATCCAAGAACAAGGAGCAGGAGCAGAATACATTCGATGTGAACTGCTATGCCGCGGAAGAAATTGCACGACAGCTCAGGCTGCGTGACATGGGCGGAATTGTCATCGTGGATTTCATAGACATGGAAACCAACGAACATCGCAACGCCTTGTACAAAAAAATGCAGGAGCTGATGGAGACTGACAGGGCAAAGCATAACGTATTGCCGCTTACTAAGTTCGGTCTTATGCAGATTACCCGCCAGAGGGTACGCCCGGCAACCGAAATCAACACAATGGAAGTGTGTCCGGTATGCCATGGAACAGGAAAGATATCTTCTAGTGTAGTCATAGACGAAGCCATCGAAAGAAGACTTACATACTATGTGAACGAGAAAAAGATTACGGACCTCAAACTCAAAGTCAGCCCTATTCTGGGGTCATACCTGACCAGAGGCCTTTTCTCCTCGATTCTTGGACGCTGGAAGAAAAAGTACAAGTGCAAGATTGAATTGGTGGAGGTCACCGATTTCACAGTTCTGCAGAATGAATTCTACAATGCAAAAGGGGACAAACTCGATTGAGTTGTCCCCTTTTGGGTTATATTGCATTATGCAACCGGCTATTTTGCAGCAGGGCGCTCGAATTTCTGGACGAAAGTCTCGTCATCTTTGGCTGTCCAGGTCATGCTGGTGGCAGTAAGGTCTGTAACGATGTAGTCGTGTCCCCATAAACCGCCGTCATAGTCATATTTACCTTTGATGATGCTTACTCCATTCTCAGTCAAAATATTGAAAGAGCCTGTGCTTGTATGCGGTACATCATTGGTAGCATCCAGATTCTGTGTCATTACGAAGGTCTTGTCGTTTCTGACGAATGTGATGTGCATATATGTACCTTCAATCAGGGTTGAACCGTTAAATTCCACAAGCTCCCAATCACCGGAAATATTGTTTGCATTCACCGGAAGATAAATGATGGCCGGCTCCTTGTCTGGCTTGCTGCAGGCAAGCACAAGAACGGTGAACAAGACTGTAAGGAATGCTTTGAAAAAAGTCTTCATATCTGATATTCTCTTAAATTCAGTTGTTTTCTACATGGACAGTAACTTTCAGCAGCGCTGACGGCTCCTTGAAACCACCCGTAAAAATGTTGACACGATGGGTGAATGTGCCAAGGTGGCCTTTCGGATAGTATGTCACCTTGATTTCAGCACTTTCTCCCGGTTTCAGGGCAAGGCGGTCAGAACTTGCTTTCACACATGAACAAGAAGTAGTGAGTGAAGTCAGCCTCAACTCTTTGTCCGACACGTTTGTCATCAGGAAGAACATCCTTGCCGGAGGGTCCTGTTCTGACATCGTGGGAAGAGTGAGGGCTGTCTTGTCAAACTTCAGGCAACCTGCCTCAGGGCTCAAAGCCGGATTGGCAATGCTGTCAAGCTTTTCCTTGGGCACCAGCTTTATCTGTGCTGCTGCCTCCTGCATGGATGCAAAAGACATGGCAGCCAGAATGAGTATGTAGAGCAGGTGTTTCATTGGTACTAAAGCCAGCCGTTGATACTGTCTGAAGGTTTGACTGTTATGACAAAGTTCTGGGTCTGCGATCCGCTCACACTTGCCTTTGTCTGACCGGCTTTCAAGCCAATGAAAATGATCTTGTTCCCTGATACTGAAGCGCTCGCCACGGAGCTGTCCTCCACTGTGACAGTAAAGCTGGAGCCGTCAAGATACAGGGAAGGACAATATGTTGCAGTCGAACCGGCTGATACGGTCACGTTCGGGAAAACCATTTTCGGCGCATCAGCTCCTTCGATAAGGTCAAGAAGGCCTTCTGCATTGACCATTCCTGTTCCCATCTGTCCCCTGTATTCTGTAAGGTCGATTGAAGATTTATGGGTAAGGCCCAGGTCTGCCACATATTTATAATAAACCTTCGGAGTATCATAATCCCAGGTAGAATCAACAGGTCTCAGCCTTGCAGACTCATAAAGCATCTCTATGACCTCTTCAGCCTTGAAATGTTTCTTGAGCTTCGCAGCATAGGAAAGGCCGAGGGCAACGACTCCGGAAACATGAGGGCAGGCCATTGAGGTACCTTCCATATAGCCGTATCCACTTTCGGAAATGGTCTTGGGTAAGGTTGAAAGGATACATCCTATGGCACCTTTCATGCCCCTGTCATCATAATCCCAGTAGTAGTCCTGGTCTCCTCCCGGAGCACTGATATTGATTCCTGTTCCGTAATTTGAATATATTGCAGGAGTGAAATCACCAGCTGTGGCAGCTACCGACACGAAATCCTTGTATGCTCCGGGATAGCCTGCTGCCGGTGCATCTTCGTTTCCGCCGGCAAAGATTGCTATGCCTCCTTCAATCACACCGTCCGGAGATCCGGCATAGTGAATGAAATAGTCAAGGGCCGCAACCTCAAGAGGACAGTCATATTTCCACTGCTCGTCAGTAGAATACTGTGGGGTCCATTCATATGGATTGGATGCCCCGGAAGTATAGCCCCAGCTGCACTGGAGAATTACGGCACCATTGTCTGCCGCATATTTGATAGCCCTTACCTCATCAAGGACTGAAGCTGCATACTGGCCCGAGAAAATCTGGCAGGACATAATCTTTACGCCGGGATTAACCCCGTCACCACCAGCGATTGAACTGATTCCCTTGCCGTTGTTGTTCTGGGCAGCAATTACTCCTGCGACATGGGAGCCATGGCCGGTATCGTACTTGCTGTCAGTGGCAATCACGCCGCTGTTCCTTGCGAAATTATATCCATATACATCTCCTGCATATCCGTTTCCGTCATTGTCCTCGTGCGAACGCCAGATTTCATCTTCATTCACCCACATGCTGGCTTGAAGGTCTTCATGGAAGACATCCACACCTTCATCGACCACGGCGACGATGATGGAAGGGTCTCCGGTGCATTTTTTCCAGGCTCCCCTTACGTTCACATCCGAACCGGCAGTGAATTTCTCAGGTTTGAGGTTTCCGTCATTCACCAGGTGCCACTGGTAAGGCAGTTCCGGGTCGTTCCATACAGCATCATTTGCAGCCTTGGTGAACGTTGCCAGATCCTTGCCTGACAGGGCAATCGCAGGTTTGGAATAAGCTTTCCTGATAGTCCTGTTATATTCCACACGGTTTACTTCACCGAGTGCGGACAACCTGGATGCGACTTCTTCCACTGACATATCTTCCGAGAAACGGACTACATACCAAAGGTTCAGTCCGTTGAGAACGGCCTTGTCCTCAGTCCTCTTGTCAACAGGGAAAACCCTCTCCAGAGTACAGCCGTCCAAAAGTGCAAGCACCTCATCGACAGACTGGACACCGCTCTTGGTCGAAGCTGCCTTGGTAAGTCCGGCCTCCCTGAGAAGGCCCTCCACTGATGCATCGAAGCGCACCAGAAGCTCTCCCGGAAGGACATCATCTGTCATTTCCGGCGATGGAAGGTTATTCCCGGTATCCGGAGCCGCGACATTGCAGGATATCGTCCCGACTAACACCGCAGCTGTCATGATTATGTTGAGTATTCTGTTCATCTTCATTCAATCCTGATTAGTTGTTTGGATTGTATTTCTTGTTTTTATATTCCTCGTAATAATAGTTCAGGTTTGCCGGTTCATTGCTGAAGCCTGCAATATTACCCTCAAGATCCTTTCCTTCCTGATAGAAAACCAATTGGAACGGATACCAAAGGTCGAGTTTCGGATGATAAAGCAGCCATTCAGGAATCTCGCCATGCAACCTGTTAAGGTTGATTGCAAAGAAGTCCGTATTAGGAAGCACTTTCGGAAGTCCGATGAGCCTTGCCGGGAGTGTATCGCATGCATTCACTTCCTCAGCTGTCCATTTCGGAAAATCCGGATCATCCATAAGGTCTGGAATGACTCCCTGAAGATAGTTCACTGAAAGCCTGAGCGTGTCAAGATTGCTCCATTTCAGTAGACGCTTCGGAAATTCCCTTGTTCCATCCGGTCT
>JBJFDE010000315.1:0-1534 GCA_051889855.1 Candidatus Cryptobacteroides sp.
TGTTAAAATCGTCTTCATTATATACGGTTTGTATTATTTTTCCTCCGTGTCCATGGGTAGCAATTACTATGACTGATGGTGTCCAGTAAACTGTCCTATTATTAAAAGGAACTGAATATAAACCGCCTATGTCGCGTAAACTTTTTAGGGTACATTCGTTGTTCTTGTATATTTTCTTCTTCTTGTAATATATGTTCTTCATTCCCATAAAATAATCAACGAAAAGTTCGTCGCTGATACCTTCATTTTTGAACGGCTCCCAGAGAACGAAGAATAGCTTGTTGAACAGAGCCTTATCTGAAGTACTTGAAGCTTTAGTCTCAGGACCGGAAGGTGTGGATGTGCCTTCTCCTGTCAGTTCAGGAATGTCCTGAAGGAAGTCTTGTGTAAATAAGGAGTCCGGATATGAGGAGACATTCCCGTCAATCGCCGTAGGATATTCTATGCTTGATTTTTGACCGTCAGGGAAGGTGACAACAATGCAACTGTCTCCCTCCATTTCGATGTTGCTGACATATTCTGCAGAAGCCAGCCATTCTTTGACAGCCGTCATAACTGCTTTTTTGTCCGAATAGTCGGAATTGAATTCTGTCTCAAGATAGGACTCCAGATCATTGAATACCCCATCTATCTTTTCACATATTTCCTCAACCGACAAATCATTTTCTTCTTCCTTCTCCCCGAAAAGGCCCGAGCATCCTGTAAATGCAAGGATGCACAGCATTGCGGCTATTATATTCTTCTTCATAATTAAAACAATTCACATTTGACGGCGAAGACGACGGCTTCCATTATGGTGTTGACGCCGAGTTTGTTCTTGATGCGCTCTTTGTAGGATTCGACAGTTGTCATATTGATTTCCAAGATTTTGGAAATATCCTTGACCGACAGGCCGGAAGCGAGCATCTTGAGAATTTCCAATTCCCTGGCACTCAATTCGTAAGGCTTTGCCTTGAGGATGTTGCCATTGTTGCCGAAGCCTTTGACGAGGAGGTCGCTTGAGATGGTTTCGCCGAAATATACTCCGTCGCCCTGCCTGACGGTGCGGATGGTATTGATTATTTCTGAAGCAGATGAATCTTTGGCGAGATATGCCCTCACACGGTTCTGGACGGCTTTGACGATGTAGCGGATTTCCTTGTAATGGGAAAGAATGATGATTTTTATCTCCGGGTGTTCAGAGTTCAGCCTTCCAAGCAGTTCCAGACCGTCCCCGTCTTGTTCCATGCAGATGTCAAGCAGGATGACGTCCGGTTTCGCTCCCTCGTCCAAAAGCCTGAAAATATCCTCGCAGCAGGATGCCTCGGCATCCACGACGATGCCATCCTCGAATTGCAGGATGGATTTCACGCCCTCTCTGAAAATTTCGGAATCATCGGCCAAAATGAGGTGTATATCTTTAATTTTTGTCATTTACGATATGGTTAGATAAGTAGAAAAATTTATTCATTATCGTATGCAAAATTAACTATATGCAGAATTAGGCCTGTGGTGAATTATGGCAATTTAAAGTGTAAAATCTACCACATCAAGG
>JBJFDE010000316.1:0-1530 GCA_051889855.1 Candidatus Cryptobacteroides sp.
AACATGCGGAGCATATTGCTGAGTATTATAAGCAGCAGGGGGTGGCAGCACTGGCATTGAGTTCAAAAACAGAGATGCGTGAACGCAAGGAAGCGGTGAAGAACTTCCGAGAGAAAGGACATCCTGAGATTTTGGTGAGTGTTGATTTGTTCTCCGAGGGTTTCGACTGCCCTGACGTGGAGTTCATCCAGTTGGCACGTCCTACCCTCTCGTTGGCGAAGTACCTCCAGATGGTGGGACGTGGGTTGAGGGCGCACCAAGGTAAGGTGTGCTGCACCGTCATCGACCTTGTGGGGCTGTATCGGGCTTTCGGACTGCCATCGGCAGCCAGGGACTGGGATGCCACATTCTGCGGAATAAAGAATGAAAGGACAAAAGATATAAAGGTTGGAAAGACAAAAGGAGGATGGATTCCGCCGTCTTTACTGGAGGGTGAGGGGGATGATATGGTGAAGATTGTTTCTCACGAGGGAATGTCTTCCCTATATGCAGGAGCAGATGAAGCGGGTTTCGAGATGACCCGGAATAATGACGGAAAGACTGTGTGGGTGGATAAGGTGAATGGGGTGACATTCAGGAATATGCCAAAAGTGGTAGATTTCTTTGGGCTGGAACTCTCAACCGATGATGGCATCATGTTCTACCCTCGTATTGTCTCGCCTCTTATAGACAACAACAATGGAATACACTATAACCTGCTGAAAATGCAGGTGGGCGACGGCATATTATGGAAGAAAAGGTATGTGTCGCTGAACCTGCCTACGCAGGTGTTTGCCTTGCAGGAGTCATTGGGGAATGGAGTGAGGATATTCAAGGATAAGGATGGAAGGAAATTCCTTCAGCAAGACCCAGACCACCCGTTGGTGCCAGAGGAGAAAATGGGACGTGAAGAAGTGATACGCTGTTGTGATGAAGAGAGGTTGCGTATAGAAAAGATAAACGACGAGAGGGATGAACGTAGTCTGTCATCATGGAAAAAGCGTTACCAAGGATATACAATAGTTGAGGATTGTCCCGATGAGCGGCTTCAGAATTTGAAGTTCTTTGACAATAATCAAAGATATGTTGCGGAGGGATGGGTGGATATGAAGACGAATATGGTCTTTGAAGGTAAACCGGAAATAGTGCAACGAGGTTTCGCCGAGTTCCTGCGTCTGGACGGCTTGCTATATGTACGGAAAATGAGTAACATGAATGGCTACGCATTCCCCAACTATGCCATACGTGCAGACGAGAGAATTTGTATTGTAGGCAAAGCACTGTTTTTGAGAAGAAAAAGTGCGGTTTATAGGTATGACATCAAAAAGAAGAGTGAGGATTTTACCTTGTTCATTGCTCAGAATGATATATATGATTATATGATCGAAAACAAGCCTGGACAGGATGTGAAGGTGACCTACATGTCGATGATTGAAGATTGTCGGAAGTTTAATAAATCTACCAAATGCTGAGAGATTATCAAACCGATATATGCGCCCGTGTAAGCGAGGCTTTCGATAAGCATCGCAGCGTGATGGTGCAGATGCCCAC
>JBJFDE010000317.1:0-5371 GCA_051889855.1 Candidatus Cryptobacteroides sp.
TATTGTTTTCATTTTGTTCAATTGTGGCTTGTCTATTTGTTCAACAAGCAGAAAGCACTGATTACATGGCACAATAATAAAAGGCTGACCAAAAAGTCAACAGATATCTCGACTATGTCCTTCGGACTTCGCTCGATATGACAGACTTTTGGTCAGCCTTTTATATTAGTTATGGAGAGGATTAGTCTTCTTTATCTTCTTCCATGTATGCCTTCAGGAGTTTCTCCTGAACATCAGCAGGAACTGGCTGGTAGTCAGCAAATTCCATTTTGAAGGTTGCGCTTCCTGATGTGAGGGAGCTGAGGGTTGTGGAGTAACGGTAGAGCTCAGCCAGAGGAACCCTTGCCTTGATTGTGTCAAATCCCTTGTCATTACCCATTCCTTCGATGAGGGCGCGGCGGTTCTGGAGATCGGACATGCAGGCTCCCATGTACTCGCTCGGAGTAAGGACCTCAACGTTGTAGATAGGCTCCATAATCTTCGGACCGGCATTGCGGAACGCCTCTTTGAAAGCATTGCGCGCAGCAAGAACGAATGAGATTTCGTTTGAATCAACCGGGTGCATCTTTCCGTCATATACATATACGCGGATATCGCGTGCGAGGGAACCAGTAAGAGGACCTTCGTTCATCTTGTCATTGATACCCTTGAGGATGGCCGGCATGAAGCGGGCATCGATGGCACCACCGACGATACAGTTGTAGAACTCGAGTTTTCCGCCCCATGGAAGGTCGAACTCGTCCTTTCCTTTGATGTTGAGTACCACCTCTTTTCCTGCAATCTTGAACTTGTTGCCAGGATCTACGCCCTCCTGATATGGAGCGACGAGAAGATGAACCTCGCCGAACTGGCCGGCACCACCCGACTGTTTCTTGTGGCGGTAGTCTGCGCATGCAACCTTCGTGATGGTCTCCCTGTAGGAAATCTTAGGAGCAGAGAACTCAATTTCGAGCTTATTCTCTTTCTGAAGTCTCCATTTGAGAGTATTCACATGCTGCTCACCCTGTGCCTTAAGGATGGTCTGCTTCATTTCCTTGTGATACTCAATCACATAAGTAGGATCCTCGGCAGCAATCTTGGCCATAGCGTCGCTGACCTTCTCCTCTTCTTTCGGATCTTTTGCCTTGACTGCGCAACGATATTTGTAGTGAGGGAACTTGATCTCTTCGAAAGCGATGTCAGTACCAGGAGTGCAGAGAGTAACATTTGTCTTGGCTGCACGCAGTTTCACTGTACATCCGATATCACCTGCATAAAGGTCGGTAACTTTCTCTTTCTTCTTGCCGGCCACTGCATAGATTGCAGAGATACGCTCACGGTCTCCGGTCTCCGGATTCTCCAGATCCATGCCTTCTGTGAGTTCACCTGACATAACCTTGAAATATGCAACCTCACCGAGGTGCTGCTCAACGGCTGTCTTATATATGAAAAGTGTAGTAGGAGCATCCTGCTTGCACTCGATTTCGTTCATATCCTTTGTAAGAGCTTTCTTTTCCGCAGGAGAAGCAGCAACACGGATTGTGAACTGCATAAGTCTCTTGACTCCTATGTCTTTCTTTGCAGAAAGGCAGAATACAGGGTAAACCTCACCCTGGCGGATACCGATTCCAAGACCCTGGCGAATCTCATCCTCGGAAAGTTCACCGGTCTCGAAGTATTTCTCCATCAAAGTGTCGTCATACTCGGCTGCACGGTCAATCAAAGCCTGGCGAAGCTCATCTGCCTGGTCTTTCAGGTCGGCAGGAATGTCAAGGTCCTGACGGGTACCGTTCTCATCGGTGAAATGGTAATATTTCATTGTAAGCACATCAACGAAGCCGTCGAACGAAGGTCCTACGTTCACAGGGAACTGGATGATGACCGGCTTGTTGCCGAACGCCTCTTTCATTGACTCCAGAGTGCCTTCCCAATTGGCCTTGTCACCGTCAAGCTGGTTTACAGCGACGACCAACGGAATTTCATATTCACGGGCATAGCGTCTGAAAATCTGTGTTCCGACCTCAACACCCTGCTGTGCATTGATAAGAAGGACTCCGGTATCGCATACCTTGAATGCAGACACAGCTCCACCTACGAAGTCATCTGCACCCGGAGTATCGATGATATTGAACTTGGTATCCATGAACTCTGCATAAAGAGGAGTTGCATAGATTGACCTCTGGTTGATCTGTTCGATTTCCGCGTTGTCTGAGACTGTGTTCTTAGCCTCTACTGTTCCACGTCTGTCAATGACTTTTCCTTCATAGAGCATGGCTTCAGATAATGTGGTCTTGCCTGACTTCGTACTGCCAAGAAGAACCACATTGCGGATGTTTTGAGTGGAATAAGCTTTCATCAGTTTTACTATTATGTGTTTATAATTATGTTCTTTTCGTGCCTGTGAAGACACATCCTCGCAAATCTAATAAAATAAAACCGCAATAACAATAAATCAATCAAGTAATTTTCATCCAGGCACCATATTACCCACCCTGAAGAAGCCTTGTCATTTCAGAAACGGACATTCCGAAATATTCATAAACCATATTCTCCGCCACCGTCACGGACAGCCCATGGAAACGGCAACTTTCAATGAAGCAACCCTCGTTCGGGTTGGTCGAAGTCACAAGATCCCGGCAGACCTGTTCGAATTTTCGTGTTTTCCTGTCTTTCATACGCCCTGTCATTTTTTTGCAAAACTGACATTTGTCCGGGAAAATAACAACCAAAACTTATTATTCACAGGCTATGGATGTGCAAATTTTTCTGTTTTAAGCGATTTTTTCAATTTTTAATAACTTTTTCTTGCTTTTCGCAAGCAAATATTGTTTAACGGGCATAAGTTTTACCGATATTTTTGCCGGAAGAACAAAGGAATATTTCTATGGACAACAATTCCATAAAGGACAATGTATGCAAGTTCCGTAAGCAGCGGAAAATGACTCAGGAAGAGATGGCCGACCTGCTGGGGATTTCCATTACTGCATACCGGGAATTGGAGAAAGGAAGTACATCCATGATGAATCAGCACATCCTGAAGATGGCACGAATCACCAATACTCCCACCGAGGAGATTGTCCTTGGCTATATGCCGGCACAAATTGACAATCCCGGTAAACTCCGTGACCTTCAGGCTGAATATGAAGAAAAAATAAAGGAACGGGACAGAAGGATTGCTGAACTCGAAAAAATGGTCTCATATCTTGAGGAAACCATTGCAACCAAGAATGAAATAATAACTATGCTCAAGAAAAGCTTTGGCGAAGACGAATAGATTGTGTATTTTTGCAGGATGCACGTTGAGCCGAAACTTTTGAATTTCATGCGTCCCGGAGTGATTGAAGCCGGGTGCGACGAAGCCGGGAGAGGACCTCTTGCCGGCCCTGTTTTTGCGGCATCGGTGATTCTGCCCGCGGATTTCCATCATCCACTGCTCAACGATTCGAAGAAAATGACGGAAAAGGCACGGAATATCCTCCGTGAGGTTATTGAACGGGAGGCTCTGGCATGGGCGGTGGAAAAAGTTGACCCTTGCGAGATTGATTCCATCAACATCTTGAATGCTTCCATCACAGGCATGCAGAGGGCCGTAAGACGGCTGAGCATAAAACCGGAATTCCTTCTTATCGACGGGAACAGGTTCAAGCCTTTTGACGGCTATGATTATCAATGCATTGTGAAGGGAGATGGGAAATACGCCCCCATTGCCGCCGCATCTGTCCTGGCAAAAACATGGAGGGACGAATATATGAGGGAGCTTGCAAAACAATTCCCCGAATACGGATGGGACAGGAACATGGGATATCCCACGAAGGAACATATTGAAGCCATCAGAAGGCACGGATACACCCCTCACCACAGGATGAGCTTCCATCCAAAGGAACTGGAACCTACTTTATTTTGAATAAAATTATTGGATATTATGAAAAAGATATTTTGCATTCTGACCGCCATTGCGGTATTTGCCGGCACAATCAGGGCTGACGAAGGCATGTGGATGCTTCCGCTGCTGAAAGAGCTGAATGCCGGTGCCATGAAGGACCTGGGTTGTGCGCTCACTCCGGAACAGATTTACAACATAAACAACACATCACTCAAAGATGCGATAGTCCAGTTCGGAAGAGGCTGTACCGGAGAAATCATCTCCGATGAGGGGTTGCTCGTAACCAACCATCACTGCGGCTACAGCAGCATCCAGCAGTTGAGCAGCGTTGAGCACGACTATCTCAACAATGGCTACTGGGCAATGAACAGAAATCAGGAGCTGCCTTGCAATGGTCTGACCGTCACCTTCCTGGAGAAGATGGTGGATGTAACTTCAATCATGGAGAAAGCAGAGCAGAAGGCAAGGAAGAAATATGCTAAGGACCCGGAAGTGGACCAGAGAGCCGCAGAGGCAGTGGACAAGGCCCTTGACTCAATCATTGAGCAGCTGAAAGGAGAGCATCCTCACTGCGATGTGAAGCTCACTCCTTATTATAATAACAATGTATTTTATCTGCTTGTAACCAAGACATACAGGGACATCCGTTTTGTGGGAGCACCGCCTTCATCAATCGGTAAGTTCGGTGCCGATACCGACAACTGGATGTGGCCACGACATACGGGAGATTTCTCGATGTTCCGTGTTTATGCGGACAAAGACAACAATCCGGCAGATTATTCTCCTGAGAATGTGCCTCTTGCGCCGAAGAATCATCTGAAGATTTCTCTGAAGGGCGTTCAGGAAGGTGACTACACCATGATTATGGGATTCCCTGGGAGGACTACACGTTTCCAGACTTCCCCTGAGCTCCAGATGCAGATTGCCCAGAACGATGTGCGCATCGCCTGCCGTACTCTGCGCCAGAATGTGTTGCTGGAGCACATGCTTGCAGATCCTAAGGTGAAGATCCAGTATGCAAGCAAATATGCAAGTTCATCCAACGGCTGGAAGAAATGGCAGGGTATGAAACTGGCTTTCGACAAGCTCGGAATCATAGCAAGGGCACAGGAGGAAGAGAAAGCCTTTGCTGAGTGGGTGAATTCAGACAAGAAAGGCAAGAGGCAGCAGGAATTCGGCACAGTGCTTCAGGACCTTGCCAACGGAATAGAGAGTGCAAAGGATGAAACCCTTGCCTATACTCTTTCGACAGAGTCTGTCGGAAGCATTGAGATTGTGAATTTTACCGCTGCGTTCAAGTCAGCATTCGATAAAAGCCTGAGAGCGGACAAAGATACTGCCGCTGCTTTGAACAGTGCTTTCAACGCAATTGCTCCTGCCTATGCGGACTACTCAGTGGAGGTTGACCGTGATTTGTCAAAGGCCATGCTGAAATTCTACAGAGAAAAGGCTGACAAGGAGGACTATATCTCCGGATTGCATGCAGATTTTGAAAGCCTGGACATCGAC
>JBJFDE010000318.1:0-1523 GCA_051889855.1 Candidatus Cryptobacteroides sp.
ATCCCTGCCAGGTATTCACTATCGGTGTATTGCTGTTAAGGCTCCAGAAGTTTGAATCCTTCGTAGGGTATTTTTTAATGAAATGAAGCCAGAATAAGCAGAAGAGGTCGGTAAGACGTACCAGTACGGTCTTTTCTTTATCGGCATAAGTCACACACTCTTTGGCATAACCACTTTCAATGATAGCTCTTATCAATTTATTGAATTCACCGTTGTTGTTGACATCCATTGCCTCAGCTATTTCTTTTCGGGTTAGTCCAGAGCGTTTCTTGCCAAGAAGTTCCACAATCTTCTTGCTCAACTCTGCCTTTCCGAATACCGCATTGAATAAGTTGTCGAACTCATTTTTCAGCTTGGCATCATTCCCGTAGAACAGTTTGTCTATGTTCTGGGGAAAACTCAGCGCAGGCGAGAAGAGATTCATGTAATAGGGAATTCCCCCAAGGATCATATACGCTTTGAGCACGTCATCGCGTGTCATCTTAATCTTACGGCTATTGAAGAAACTCTCACATTCACCAAGCGTGAATGGCTTGAGATGAATTTGTTCCGTGAGTCGGTTATACAATCCACCGCCTTCGTTTATAACATTGTCCAACATCCACGAAGTAGCAGAAGAGCAAATAACAAGCACGAGGTTGTTTCTTCTGTTGCCCCATCCATTCCAAAATGATTCAAGAGCAGTCGTAAAGAAAGAGCGAGGGGTATCCATCCAGGACAACTCATCTATGAACACAACCTGTTTCTGCCCGTTGTCATTCCTTTCGAGAAATTTCTCAAGCATAAAGAAAGCTTCAAGCCACGAGGAAGGGTCCTTTTCTATATCCGCACCGTGACGCATCAGCGAGAACCTGAAGTTCTGCAGTTGATTCTTCAGGGTATTTTTCTTGCCTTTTACCGGCGCCAAGCCGGTATGAGAAAATACTATGTCATCTTTGAACGCCCGGGTTACCAGAAAGGTCTTTCCGACTCTCCTTCTCCCGTATATTGCGATGAATTCCGGTTGATTGCTTGAGAATCTCCTTTGGAGAGTCTCCAATTCGGTTTTCCTGCCAATAATTTCGCACATATTCTGTATGTTTATTTTGCGTAAAAGTACAAAATTTTCACTATTTCGCAAAATAAAGTAATAAAATGTATTCGTGCAACACTGTTCCTACCTCACAGAACTGTTTAATCACTGTCCGCAGTGTCCGGGACTGGGACAGACATCCCGGAGTGCCTATGTATTCTCTTCCAACGTAGTTCATCGGAAAGGCTGCCTCACTGAGTCTGGCCAACCTGAGCACTCACATGCTCCCGCCTTCAGGCGGGGGTAGTTGACTCGTTCAGTCAACCAGCCTTGTCAAATCATAATACATCAGACATGTATCAGTTTTTGCATCAGCTGTTGTTTTATCAAGATATTTGAAATCGTTTTTCAGATAAAATGGTATCGCTTCACGCAAGGCATCTACCGTTACAAACGAGCATCCAGTCCTGTTCCCGGAAATAAAAAGTTCTTTGACGAAATTGAGTATGTC
>JBJFDE010000319.1:0-1521 GCA_051889855.1 Candidatus Cryptobacteroides sp.
ACAGGAGCAAATCGAAATCAATCATTGCGTTCGGAGCATCTCCGCATAGTGTAAGGGAAGGAAGACTCATTACGCGTGACGAGATTGATGCGGTATGTCCCGATAGGGAAGTGATGGTGGTCAAATACGACGGGCACGCCTGCATAATCAACGGGAAACTCCTTTCCAAGCTTGATTCCAAACTCAGGAAACTCCGTGGCTATCATCCCGATTCTGGCGAGATGAACCAAGAGGCGTTCTTTGCCTGCTCAGACTACATAACAGGCTCACTGTCAATTCCGGAACTCTTCCGTAACATGCAGAAAGCCACTGACTTCATGGCTTCCAAGGGCATTGGTTGCGTTCACACTGTAAGCGGCGTCGGTTTCATCATGAATCTAGACATAACCCTTGAGAAGCTCTTTGCGAAATCACTCAGGAACGGATTCCAATTGAGGGTTTTTCCTCAGTCCATGGATACATCTGTAGCGACCTCCCGAAGGCTTCCGAGGATAGGAGGCTGCTTCGAGTGCGCTCTTGACGGTTGCTTCGGCTCCCATGATGCTGCTCTCAATGAGCCGTACCACGACTCAGAAGAGGGTAGGGGAGTGCTGTACTACCCTGATGAGAAGGTTATCGACTTCTGCAAGAAGGCGAACAGGCTTGGTCTGCAGATTGAACTGCACGCAATTGGTGACAGGGCCTTCGATCAGGCAACAAGGGCAATCAAGGCTGCTCTTGACGATTTTCCAAGGAAAGATCATCGTCACGGAATCATTCACGACTGTATGCCTACACCTGAAGGCATCGATATCTGCAGGGAATACGGCATTCAGATGCCTGTACAAAGTGCTTTCATAGGCTGGAGACAGGAACCTGACTCCTATCTTGAGGGAATCCTCGGTGAAATGAGGACGGCTGCTCTTAACCCGATAGGCACTTTTGAACGTAACGCTATAGCTGTTTCTTTCGGTTCTGATGCCCCTTGCACCTCCCCGGACCCGATTCTGTGGATTCACAAGGCCGTCAATCACACTAATCCTTCCGAGCGCATATCAGTGCGCAGTGCCGTGAGGATGGCTACCTGGAACGGTGCCTATGCTACATTCGATGAGAAGGAGAGGGGGAGTCTTGAAGCCGGAAAGGTTGCGGATATTGTAATCCTCTCCGCAAATCCGTACAATGTTCCTGCTGATTCCATAAAGGACATCAAAGTAGAAGGTCTCATCCTTGGTGGCCATCCATATGAAAGTGCTGTTCGCCCGCTCCTCCCAAGCATTTGGCAAGGACTGACTTCCAAAGGTAAATATTGATTTTCATTATTAACGTGTTCATGATTTCAATCTGCGCCGTTCCTTATGAGGAGGTTAGGATGGGAATGGAGACGGCATAATCAATAAAAGACTAATCAAAAGCACAATGAAGATAACGAAAGAAGGTATCAAAGCCTTATTTTAGAATCTGGTGCAAACAGGTATATCCTTCCCAATTTTTGTTGCCATATTCATTTCTTCATTGCCTTGACAGACCTTCGGAACAGGA